>JABDPQ010000459.1 GCA_013042695.1 Desulfobacterales bacterium
CCAGCACACGGGACGAAGACGTTTCGGGCACGTCTGGGCGTTGACCACTCTTTGGCGGGTTTTGAAGATGTACTGGCTCAGCGCCGTGCAGAAGCAGATGCCTTTTACCATCAGCTGCAATGTCGTATTGCAGATCAGGATGCATGTAAAATTCAGCGCCAAGCGTTGGCAGGGATGATTTGGACTAAACAGTGGTACTACTATGATGTTGATCGCTGGCTTGACGGAGATTTGATCGAAACACCGGAATCCCGAAAGCAGGCGCGAAATAACGATTGGCGTCACCTGCATAATGCTGATGTCATTTCAATGCCTGATACCTGGGAATACCCATGGTACGCGACCTGGGATTTGGCCTTTCATTGTTTGCCCCTCTCCCTGGTTGATTCGTATTTTGCTAAACAGCAGTTACTTTTGTTTACGCGTGAGCGCTATTTGCATCCGAATGGACAAATGCCGGCGTACGAATGGAATTTTTGTGATGTGAACCCGCCGGTACATGCCTGGGCTAGCTGGAGAGTATATCAAATTGAAAGAACACAGCGTGGGGGAGAGGGTGATCTTTCCTTTTTGGAGCAGGTGTTTCACAAGCTCATGCTCAATTTTACCTGGTGGGTTAATCGTAAAGACGTTGAAGATCGTAACGTATTTCAGGGCGGTTTCCTGGGACTGGACAATATCGGCGTCTTTGATCGCAGCAAGCCGCTGCCGACGGGAGGGCACATTAACCAAGCCGACGGCACAGCATGGATGGCAATGTATTGTTTAAATATGATGCGCATGGCATTGGAATTGAGCCTGCACAATGCGGTTTATGAAGAGATGGCAATCAAGTTCTTTCGCCACTTCCTGCATATTGCTGAGGCAATGACCAACATGGCAGACTGCGGTATCGGCCTGTGGGATGAAGAAGATGGCTTTTATTATGATGAGCTCTCATTGCCCCGGTATGATGGCAGTATGGAGCGTATTGTGCTTAAAGTACGTTCACTTGTTGGTATTATTCCGCTACTCGCTGTTGAAACGATCGAGCCTGAAACGCTGAGAAAATTGCCCCGTTTTGCCGAGGAACTGAGCTGGACATTGGAAAATGAGCCGGGCCTTGCTTCACTGGTTTCGCGCTGGCATGAACCGGGACGCGGAGACAGGCGTTTGTTGTCCTTACTTCGTGGTCGTCGCATGAAGCTTCTGCTGAAACGTATGCTGGACCCTGATGAGTTTTTGTCCGAATACGGTATCCGAAGTCTTTCGAAAGTTCATGAGCAGACCCCGTATGTTTTTGAGCATCAAGGCCAACAACATCAGATACAATATACGCCGGCAGAGTCATCAAACCGGATGTTTGGCGGCAATTCAAATTGGCGCGGCCCAATTTGGTTTCCGATCAATTTCTTGATCATCGAGTCGCTGCAAAAATTTCACCACTACTATGGTGATGAGTTTAAAATCGAATACCCGACGGGTTCAGGGAAACATCTTACCATACTCGAAGTTTCTGATCGATTAGCCGAACGATTGACCCGACTGTTTCGCCTTGACAATAACAATGAAAGACCAATCTACCGTCACGCTCCTCGGATGCAGCAGGATTCAAAATTCCGTGATCATCTGCTGTTCTATGAATATTTTCATGGTGACAATGGGCGTGGTGTCGGTGCATCGCATCAAACGGGATGGACCGGATTGGTTGCCAAGCTGCTGTATCCCCGTCGTCCTTTAACCTGATCCATGCGCAGTCAATCTGACATATGAGGGAGAAAATGAATCAGTCACTACCTGAAGTCGTTATGCCGAGTTGCCCGGTCAATAAATTATTAGAAGGGCAGAAAGCACTCGTTACTGGTGCTAATTCGGGCATTGGGAGAGCTGTTGCCATCGGCTTGGGCCATGCCGGAGCAGACGTTGTGGTGAACTATGTCGCAAACCCGGAAGCTGCAGATGCAGTTTGTCAGGAGATCGAACGATGCGGCAGCAAGGCACTGGCAATTCAGGCGGATGTCTCCAATGAGACCCAGGTGCAAGCCATGTTTAAGCTGATGATGGAAACCTTCGGCACCATCGATGTTTTGGTAAATAATGCCGGCATACAGCGTGACGCGCCGTTTGATGAGTTGACGCTTAAACAATGGCAGCAAGTAATCGCGGTTAATTTGACGGGGCAATTTCTCTGCGCGCGTGAAGCGATTCGGGAATTTAAGCGCCGTGGCGTCAATAAAGCTGTTTCCTGTGCAGCGGGTAAAATTATCTGTATGAGTTCTGTTCATGAAATCGTTCCATGGGCAGGTCATGTCAACTACGCTGCGAGCAAGGGCGGCGTTATGCTGATGATGAAAAGTATCGCCCAGGAGGTAGCACCATATAGAATTCGGGTCAACAGTATCGGGCCGGGCGCCATACGTACGCCTATTAATCGCCCTGCCTGGGAGACCCCGGAAGCGTATGAGAAATTGATGGAGCTGGTCCCGTATAAACGAATCGGTGAGCCCGAAGATATAGCCCGGGCGACCGTATGGCTGGCGTCTGATGAGGCTGATTACATTAACGGTACGACGCTGTTTATTGACGGAGGAATGACTCTGTATCCAGGATTTACTGAAAATGGGTGACCATCGTGACAGGCGACAAAAATGAGCACGCAGCAAAAAATACATTCATTGACATCTCAATTCCGATTATACCGGGAATGATCACCTGGCCGGGCGACCCTCCAGTGGACATCTCTCGCATGCGAGACCAGGGCAAGGGCGATGATGCAACGGTTTCCAGGATCAACATGGGTGCCCACACGGGCACACACATGGATTCACCACTACATTTTATTGCGGGCGGGGCAGGTATGGATTCAATGCCTCTTGAAGCAACACTTGGCGTGTGTCGGGTGATTGAAGTGGGGGACGAACATTCGATAAGTCGCAAATCACTTGAAGCGCATTCGATTCGCCAAGATGAACGTCTGTTGCTGAAAACCCAAAACTCAAAAAGCCGCTGGTGGGAACATCCATTTGACGAGCATTTTATCTATATTTCAGCAGATGCGGCACAATATCTGGCCTCTCTTGGCATCATGACGATTGGCATAGATTACTTGTCAGTAGGCGGATTTCATCATGACGGCGTGGCAACGCATCGTGCCCTTCTTGGGGCGGGAATCTGGGTCATCGAAGGTCTTGACCTGACGCAGGTGAGCCCGGGATATTACACACTGCACTGTTTACCGTTGAAAATTGACCGAGGCGACGGGGCTCCCGCCCGTGCAATATTATCAGCGCATCTTCCAGAAAATCAAATGTGATATCAGTGAAGATCAACCGTATGCTCAGCCATTAAAAAGAATGTCAGCTGCTGTACTTTTGCTTTCTGGTATCAATATTGATATTTGGCGCTCAACAGAAATCATTTGCCTGATCTAGGAATGAAGAAGAAGCGTAATCGTGCATCCCGGACCAGCATTATTGACAGCATAAACGCTGCCTCCCATGGCGGTGATAAATTTCTTTACCAAAGCCAAGCCAATTCCCGTCCCTCCGGTTAATCGTGTGAGATCATTATCCACCCGGTAGAAGTCGTCGAATATCTTTTTTAGGGCCTGTCGGGGAATACCGGGACCGCTATCAGAGACAGCGATACGAACGTGATGCTCCTGTGTGTCAACTTTGATAAGAATTTTTTTGGTGGTTGACTTTCTACCGAACTTTATGCTGTTCTCAATCAAGTTGATCATGACCTGGATAAGCACTTCTCGATCATAGGATATCAAGGGGATTTCAGAGGCCTGAATCTCCAGCGTGAACCCCTCTTGCTTCAGTTTCTCAGCCATGATTCTTGTTACTTCAGTCAGGACGTCTGTTAACTGCCCTTCCTGCATGTGAAAATTGCGTTGTTTTTTCTCTAACTTGGCAAGCTCCAGGACGTTGTTGATCAAACCGGACAAGCGCCTGCTTTCCGAGTGAAGAATGGTAAGGTATTCCTGCTCCCGCTCAGGCGTAGCAGCAATGCCTTGCTCGAGCATTTCGATGTACATCTGAATATTGGTCAAAGGAGTTTTAAGTTCGTGGGTCACGGATGAGACAAACTGGGAGCGACGCTCTGACATCAGCACAATTGTTCTGGCACTCTGGTAGATGGCGAACAAACCAAGGAATAGAGACATTCCCAAAAGAACCAATGCTATGCGTAGAGGGCCGCGAGCCGGTGAAGGGGGAATTTTCGCTGCTCTCAAGGTGACGCTGAGAAAATCAAACGGGGCTGGAAAAACCCTTTCTGCAATAAAACTTGTTGAGACACCGGAAACCCCGGCTTGCACTATATTTCGTTTTTGGCCTTGATCCCTGCGCTGCAACTGTATTGCAGTATAACCTGCCAGCGGCTGCTGGATAAAGTGGGAGGACACCAGATGTTCAAAAAAAGGCTCTACGAGAAGAATAAACCCTTGGCGATAAATCTGGTTGTTGACAGCTATTCGTCTAAAGATATAAACTTGGTCATCTTTGATCGATACTGATTGAAATGGTGCTACTTCAACCTGGAATTTCATTTGTTGAGAAACAGATACAGCTGCTTCGTTCTGAGGACCATTCTGCTCTTTGAGGTCTGCATCAGCCAGACTCGGCTTTCTCTGCTCGCGCACTGCATCATCCTTTGACACACTGTCAGATCGTCTCGTGGCAGCAGAAGACGGAGTTGAAATGCCTGTTGCTTCTTGGCTTGATGGTCCGATAGATTCATCCTCACTGGCAACATTGAAAACTTGTTCAGCACTGATTTCTTCTACGCGTTGCTGTTTCTTACCCAGGTAGATTTTACCGGCTTCAGTCTTTGATCTGGCAAGGTAACGCTCAGAGAAGCTGGCCTTGACGTTATCTTTTGCTGTGGTGTCCTCTGCTCGTTTCTGCTCTGCAGTTGTTTCAGATTCGTGTTGCCGTGGTAGACTGTACTTCTTGTTGTTAAAAATTCTGTTTGCTTCTTGCAACTGCAATACCACCGTCTGCTTATTTTCAGGTATGCTGCCCATGTCTGCTATCAAGGGAGTTTGAAAGGAGCCGTCTGGGTTGTTTTGCAGATATCCGAGGATATATTTTTCATATACCAACTCCGCCAGTGGTGATAATTGCTGTGGGCTTTGTTCACGTTCAAACGGTTGTGCCAGAAAATACTGATACTCATCCACAGCCCTGTTTTCTTCCTCCTGGACCAACTCCGCCAGTTCCTTTTCCATTTGATCCAACAGGGCCTCTGAAAAAAATTCGAGTTGGCCGCGCTCTTCCTGCTCAAGACCGGTATATGTCTGCCAGATGACAAAGGCCAGAGGAATTGAAATGGCCACAAAAAAGACGAGTATTAAGAGTTTAAACCTTTTCATATTCCAATCGGTAACCCTCACCGCGAACGGTTTCTATAAAATCAGCCTGTTTATCCAAAATAGTTATTTTTTTTCTCAGCTTGAGCATATGAATATCAATGGTGCGCGTTTCGATATTTGCATCAGCGTAATGCCAGACTTCCATAAGCAGCTCTTTCTTCGACACAATACGGTCCTGATGGCGATAAAGGTAAACCATGATATCCATTTCTCTGCGTGTCAAATCGATGGTTTGTCCGCCATACTGAGCGCGTAAATTTTTACCATCAAAAACGATGCCCTGACATTCGATCCGCTCATCGCCGAGATTTTTTCCGCTGCGACGTAATACTGCTTCGACCCGTACGGTCAACTCCCGCAATGAAAAAGGTTTGGGAACATAATCATCAGCTCCGGCTTTAAAACCGGCAACGATGTCGTCCTCGGAGCCTTTGGCGGTTATCATAATGATTGGCTGGGATGGTTTTAATTCTCGCACCTGTCTGCAGATAGAAAATCCGTCTAGCGTCGGCAGCATAACGTCAAGCAGCACCAGGTCAAATTGTCCGTTCAGAATAGCCTCTAACCCTTCACCACCATCTTCTGAGCCTTGAACAGCATAGCCATTAAAAACGAGCACGTCGCTTAATCCGTTTAGTATGGCCTGGTCATCTTCCACGATAAGAATGCGTGCTTTTGGATGTTTCATCCGCTCCACTCCTCTCAGCTCTTTGGGTTCTTTTTAAAATCTTACAACAGCTCTGCCCGCATGGAAAGTAAAACTTATGTAAAAAAATGGTGCTAACTTTTTGCATTTGTTTGAATTGTCTTTATCCCAGGATGACGTATGATCAAAGACAGGATGAAGCAAAAACCGTCAACCATTGAAAAGGAGCATACCCATGAAGACACATAAAAAAGGATTTCTGGCAATACTTTTATTGATCGGGATCACCAGTGCGGCCCTGGCATATATGGGAGCCAATGAATCGGTGGTATCATCATCACTTATGCCAATGGGGAGCAGCGGTACAGGTGACGTTATTACCATTACTACCGCCTTGACCCAGAACAAGGTATTGAAGGGGACAGATGGAGTTGTCTCTGTCGCTCTGACACTTAGTGCAAGAAACTTCCCGTTATCGACAAAAGAAGAAATTCAGCCAGTTGATCTGGTTGTTGTCCTGGATCGAAGTGGATCTATGAATGGTCGAAAAATGAATGATGCCAAGAGGGCAGTGATACATTTATTGGGGCGTCTGACTTCCCAGGATCGTATGTCAATCATTACCTACTCCAACGGCGTTGAAATCC
>JABDPQ010000462.1 GCA_013042695.1 Desulfobacterales bacterium
TAACCGCGTAAGGATTAATTCTCAAGGCAGCAGATCCGCCTTGAGGGAATGATTCCCAGCTGAAGTAATTAAGACGTTAACAAACTCACCAGGCCTAATCACCTGAGACGGCGAGAGCCCAGCATGGACGATATGGTTAGTTGCAGTGCGCCCTGCCAGTTTATTGTAATTAACGCTTTCGACCAATATTAACAATGATTTCCCAATATATTCCTTATTTCTCTCAAGGCTAATTTCATCCTGCCTTTTTTGAAAAATCTGCAGTCTTTCACCTTTAACATGTTCTTCTATTTTTCCATCCAAATGGGAAGCTTTGATCCCGGGACGGTCAGAATATTTGAAGGAAAACGAGCCATGATAGCGAATATCTTCGAGTAAATCGATTGTCTGCTGAAAATCTTGCTCCGTTTCGCCTGGAAATCCAACAATAATGTCAGTTGTCAGAGCGAGGTCTTGGCGTGCATTGAGGAGTTTTTCAACCTTTCGCCGGTAATCAGTAGTAGTATATTTCCTGTTCATCCTCCGCAGAACAGCATCAGAGCCCGATTGTACCGGCAGGTGGAATTGCGGACAGAGATTGTCTATTTCAGCAAAACAGGAAATGAGCTCATCTGACAGGTCTTTAGGATGAGACGTCGTAAAGCGAAGGCGTTTTAAGCCGTCAACTTGTGCTACCTGGCGAAGAAGCATGGAAAAAGAGCAGGGCAGTCCATTTGTCATAACACTGTTGGATTGCCCGTAGGAGTTGACATTCTGACCAAGCAAGGTGATCTCGCATACACCTGAATCAACCGATTTCCTTATCTCTTCAATGATATCTTTTACGTTTCTCGATACCTCACGACCTCTGGTGTAGGGTACAACACAATAGGTACAGAAATTATTACAGCCCTGCATAATGGTAACGAATCGACTGAACTGCATGTCAAGAGGTGGGGCAGGGGAACCAGCTTGTGCGTCTGCAGTAGACAACCGTGGAACAAATCGTGGAATTTCATAGGTATCTGAGAGGTTAATAGCAATATTACTGTGTTTGGAGGACTGTCTCAATAGAGTTGGTAGATTATAAATATGCTGTGTTCCAATAACCAGATCAACGTGCGGCATTCGCTTAATTATTTTTTGTCCTTCTTGCTGAGCAACACAACCGGCAACACAAATCTTCAGCGCCGGGTTGCGTTTTTTGGCTTTTCTCAAAGATCCCAGAAGACTGAATACCTTCTGCTCTGCTTTGGCTCTGATTGAACAGGTATTGAGAACGACCAGATGAGCCTTTTCGATAGAGGGGCTCTCGATATAACCGCTTTCTGCAAGAGTCTGCGCTATAATTTCGGTATCCCTGATGTTCATTTGGCAACCGAACGTTTTGATATAAAATGTTTTTTTTTCCATACAAATACTATTTAACCAGTCCTAATTACCATAGAGGGTATGTTTTATCTGCGGGGCGAGCTCTGTGATCAACTCCATGAGTTCATAAAAAGATTCTCCGCCACATCTTATTTTAACAATACCCCGATCACTGTTGAACGATGACACGACCCC
The DNA here is from genome assembly GCA_013042695.1 of Desulfobacterales bacterium. Lineage (GTDB taxonomy): Bacteria > Desulfobacterota > Desulfobulbia > Desulfobulbales > Desulfocapsaceae > JABDPQ01. Next base: position 1,546 of record JABDPQ010000462.1, read on the forward strand.
TAAGTTATCATAGCCTTCAATGATGAATTTAAGAAAATGGAACCGCTCAGGGGCAATCAGAAAAAAGAGATTGAGAAAGTTTTCGTCATTCACAACAGTCCACTAAACATCTAATGAAGAGTCGATTTTGCCCATTTGCGCTTTGTTTGCTTCAAGGCTAGGGTAGACAAATTCATTTAAAAATTCAGTGGTCTGCTGCTCAGCACGCCCAGTGAACTGAGCCAGGTCCCTGGTCATTTCATTGAGTTCTTCAATATTAAAAGGTATGCGGCTATCCTGGGCAAGTCTTTCAAACAGATCGTTTTCCTGTCCTTGATCTTTGACCATCTTGCCAGCTGCAATTGCGTGCTCTTTGACCACTTCGTGCATGGTCTGTCGGCTTTCACCTTTTTCAACCGCTTCCATGAGTAATTTCTCAGTGGCCATGAAAGGTAGTTCAGAGCGAATATGTTTTTCTATTTGTCGCGGATAAACAACCATATCAGATGTTATATTTACAAATAACTTTAATATAGCATCAGTCAAAAGAAATGCTTGCGGAATGTCCATCCTTCGAATTGCCGAATCATCGAGGGTACGTTCAAACCATTGGTTTGAATAGGTTGCATAAAAATTAGAAACCATCCCTGATAATTTTCTCGCCAGCCCGGTCATACGCTCTGAGCGCATAGGGTTTCTTTTGTACGCCATAGCTGAAGAACCCGTTTGCGATTTTGCAAACGGCTCTTCCTGTACCTTGAGGTTGGAAAGCAGACGCAGATCGACAGCAAATTTATGAGAAGTAGCCCCGATACCAGCAAGCGTTTCAGCTAGTTTAATATCTAGTTTTCTGCTGTATGTTTGACCGGTTACTGGAATTACCTGGTTAAACCCAAGTTTTTCTGCAACAGTCTGGTCCAATTGGCGAACTCTTTGATGATCGCCCTGAAACAGCTCCAAAAAGGTTGCCTGGGTGCCAACGGTACCTTTTGCTCCACGCGCAGCTATTGAGGATAAAAGGGTGTCAATGTAGCCTAGATCGAGGAGTAAGTCTTGAATATACAAAGTGTTGCGCTTGCCAACGGTAGTTGGCTGGGCCGGCTGATAGTGAGTATATCCAAGCGTTGGTAAACTTTTATACTTATCACAAAAATGAGCTAGGTTATTAATAACATTGAGCAATCCACTTTTTATTAAGCCAAGAGCCTGCTTTTGTATAAACAGATCAGTATTGCAAACGACATATTGCGAAGTCGCCCCAAGGTGAATAATTCCTTCAGCAAGCGGGCATTTCGTGCCAAACTCATACACATGAGCCATAACATCATGGCGAATATCCTTTTCTTTCTGGCGGGCAACTTCGTAATCGATGTTTTCAATATTCTGTTTCATCTGATCAATCATTTCTTTGCTGATAAGATGATCAAGCCCAAGTTCATATTGGGCTTCGGCAAGTGCAACCCAGCAACGACGCCAAGTAGTAAACTTCATTTGGTCAGAAAAAAGATATTGCATTTCCTTGCTTGTATAACGTCCGACGAGAGGTTCCTGATAAACAGAATAATCCATTATTCTCTCCAGAATTTTATTTCACTGCGCAACGATCGCCATGTATCCGAGAAAGCAAGACGCAAGCCAGTGATTTTTTACCATCTCCACCGCTTAGATGAAAGCACACTCAACGATTCTATTATATTAGTCACAATGTCGTATAATGTTTATTATGTTAAATAAACCAACAGTCAAGTCGTCGGTAAATAGATCTTGCTAACATGACTCCCCTGCGTGTATAAAAACGATGCATTTTTAAATAAGGGTAATTACTGGTCTTGATCGTGCTGCCAAATATCCTCAATTCGGATTTTCCACTGACTTCTGCCACCATAATTATCAAACATATGTGAATAGATAATGGTACAGGTTTCTCCCGGCCTAATCCTATGGGCACGCTCCCCAATATTGAAGCCAACAACCTTAACATTTGAATATGTGCCGCGAATAACCCCTCTGAGATGCTCTTGCCGTGCACCAAAAAGATGAATATCAGTCAAACATGCCTGAGTGTCCCTGAAGATTGGCTTCGGATTTCCCACTCCTACTGGCTCTAGTTGCCAAAGGTTTGTCAAGAGTGCTGAATTAAGCGCTGTAGAAAGCGATAAATCAAGAAAATTATTATCACAAGTCATTTTTTGTTTATTCAGATCAGAGAGTTGCATGGCTGCCTGCCTTTCAAACTCTTTGGCAAAGTCGTTAAACACCTCTCGTTTAATGGTAATACCGGCAGCAACCTCATGCCCACCATATTTTTCAAGATAATGCTCACAGGAACGTATTGCCGCATACAAGTCAAAATGAACAGGTCCACGACCAGAACCTTTCAGGGTGAGCTTATCTTTTGAGTTGTTGCAGCAGACAATAGCAGGAACACCATACAACTCAGACAACCGTGATGCGGTGATGCCTATAACACCGTCATGAAAATCGCCACATATTACTATTGATTTAGCATCATTTAACATATACTTAGAAACTATATTTAAGGCATTTTCAAGATCACTTTTGCCGACTTTTTTACGCTTTTTATTTAATGAAACGAGTTTTTGAGCAAGAGATTTAGATCGCTCATCGCTACCTTCATGAATCAATGCCTCAAGGGCCACCAGCGGCGCCCCCATTCTGCCGGCTGCATTTACAACCGGGGCCACCTGAAAGGAAATCGCTTCTGAGGCAAGCTGCGCCTTATTGACACCAATTTCGTCAAGCAACACGCCCAAACCCAAACAATCACCGCCGGCAATGGCTTCAAGTCCACCCTTGACCAGAATTCTGTTGACCCCATCAAGCGGCATCACGTCAGCGACCGTGCCAAGAGCAACTAAGCCAAGAAACGACTTTAGATTTGGCCTGTAATCAATTGTTTTACTGTGTTTAATATTGCAAAGATGTGCTCTAATACCAATGGCAAGATAAAAGGCTACACCAACTCCGGCTAAATGCTTGTAAGGAAAGCAGCAACCAGTTTGTTTCGGGTTGATGACGGCCTCCGCTCCGACAGTATTATGCGGAACATTGTGATGGTCGGTAACAATGACCTGAAAACCATGAGCTTGAGCAAGGGCAATTTCCTGATGGTCTGAAATACCACAGTCAACCGTTATTAATAATTTTTTTTGATCTTTTTTTTCAGATATCTGAGATAGCTTTAAACCGTTAAGCCCATATCCTTCCGTTAATCTATCAGGAACGTAATACCTGACTTCGACACCAAGTTGTCTGAAAAAAAGAATAAGCAGCGCTGTTGAGGTTATCCCATCAACATCATAATCACCCCAAATGATGATTTCAGACCCTGCCTGGATGGATTCAATGACAAGGTCTACGGCTTTATCCATTGATTTTAAAAGAAAAGGCGAAGGCAATTCGGCCAATGTTGGATACAGATAGTTATCCAATACACCATTTTCAAGCAGTCCCTGCAGACTGAGATGTTCGCGTATAATGGGATGTATCGTTGGCTGGTCAGTCGATACAGTCATAAACGATGCTCTAAAATAATGTATTCTAAAGGTGATGACAAAGTAGTTTAAAAATTTTTAATCGATCACTACTGTTGAACCAGAGAATCGAATTGTCCTTGTTGAACCAGGTAAATTGGCGTTTTGCATATCTTCTGGTGTCCCGGGAAAGAATTTCTAGTAATTTTTCATAGTTCCAGTCACCTTGCAGATAATGGATCATATGCCGATAACCAATAGACTGCATTGATTTTAAATCAGGATCATACCCTCTGGCCAAAAGACCTTGGACTTCTTCCTCAAGCCCCTGCTCCAACATCAGAGCAGTTCGCTCATTAATGCGCTGGTATAATTTATTTCTCTCCATTGTCAGGCCGATGGTAACCATATGCTCAAATTTCATCGGCTTCGGTTGTGCAGATTGCATTTTTACATGCTCAGAATAAGGAACCCCCGTATTGAAATAGACCTCAAGAGCTCTAATAACTCGTGATCTATCATTGCTATGAATTGTCTTAGCTGCCACGGGGTCACATCGCACCAATTCCTGATGCAAGGATGTCACACCTTCTTTTACTGCACGATGCTGAAGCCTGACACGTATTTTTGGATTTGACGTACCATCGTCAAAAAGTCCTTTTTTTAGGGCATCAAGGTATAGTCCGGTACCTCCCGTCAACAGTGGGATGGCTCCTCTGCTATGAATAGCTCTGATTGCCTGCAGGGCATCTTTTACAAACTGTGCTGCATTGTAATGCTCATCAGGGTCAATGATATCGATTAGATGGTGTGGAACCTCCAGGCGCTCATCGCTGGTAACTTTAGCGGTGCCGATATCCATATAACGATAGACCTGCATGGAATCTACACTGATAATCTCACCATTGAACTGACGTGCAATCCTCAGTGACAAATCTGTTTTTCCTATCGCTGTTGGTCCGATTAAGACAACCACAGGACCAGCAATGACACAGGTTTCTATTAGTTCATTCAAAATGGAGTTTGTTTTGGAGTAATTCTTTACGTTTGATACCAATACCCGGAACCTTCAGCAGGTCTTCAGAATTTTTAAACCGCCCTTCTCTTATTCGCGTATCGACGATACGGGCAGCTAGTTCAGGGCCTATCCCTGATATGGTTTTAAGTAACTCGACATCGGCTTGATTAACAGGAATTTTTTGGAACAGCAGCGGGCTTGCCTGCGGCGGCACGTTGTCTGTTGAGCCTATTGAACTATCGATATCCACAATTCTAAAACCAGTTTGCTCCCAGACAAGATCTACAGCCCCGAGTGGTTCAGTATCTGCTACCTTTTTGTGGACCTGCAGATAGCTCAGCAAAACCATGAAACTCATCGTGACGATGACAACAGGAATTCTTAAATCTCTATGGCCGCGTGGTTTCACAACAAATAATCAAAAGGTCGAAACTGTCATATAACAACCAAACGCCTCAAGCTGTAAAAAGTGAAGGCTCTATTTGCAAATCCAGGCAGAAAAACACGGATATGAGAAAGCAACAGTATCACTTGTCTACAGCGACGATGTCTTCATTATAGTACCGCACATCATCCAAGTAACAACCGATACTCAAGGGTAAATACAATGGTTAAAAATGCAACCTCTTTGTTCTCGACTCGTTGTTACTGTAAATAACTTGTCGAGCACAGCTTGAAAAGGTATAACGCTGGTTTACGAAAAAAATAAGTAATAATTTTAGATCATATTCTACCAATGGATGATAAGAACTTTAACGTCGTGCTCGTCGAACCACAAATTCCACCAAATACCGGGTCAATTGCCCGACTTTGTGGTGCCACAAATTGCACACTCCATCTTGTTCATCCCCTTGGATTCTCTACTCATGACAAACATCTTAAACGAGCTGGATTGGACTACTGGGAATATGTATCGATCGTTCATTGGGAAAACATTGATTTATTTTTGTCCTCTCATGACGAGCACAAACTTGCTTTTTTCACCACAAAAGTTAACAGGTCTTACACCGATGCCATATACAAACCTGGGGATTTTTTGATCTTTGGAAGTGAATCCAAAGGATTGCCAAAAGAGATTAGAGAATTGTATGACGATCTATGCTACACCCTGCCAATGTATAACCCACATATCAGGAGCCTTAACCTTGCAATGGCAGCAGGAATCGTTTTATATGAAGCTCTCAGACAACAACCATAAAACAACCTAAAATATCGTATTTATTATTTTTATTTAATTAATACTTACTGCCTACGCAACAAGGAGACCTCAAGCCAATGGTAGCAAGAATCTATAATTTTAGCCCAGGCCCTGCTACCCTCCCTTACGAAGTTCTTGAGCAGTCGGCAAAGGACATGGTGAATTTTCAAGAGACAGGAATGGGCGTCATAGAGCTTAGCCACCGCTCCAAAGAATTCACGGCAGTTACTGAACAGGCCGAAAGACTCTTACGCGAGTTATTAGAGATCCCTGGTAACTACAAAGTTCTCTTTTTGCAAGGTGGCGCATCAAGTCAGTTTTACATGATACCAATGAATTTTCTTGGCAAAGGCAGGAAGGCGACCTACCTCAATACCGGAACCTGGGCCAAAAAGGCGATTAAGGAGGCAACATTATTTGGGAAAATCGATGTTGCCTTTTCAAACGAGAAAGAAAATTTTAACCGGGTACCGTCGGCAGGTGAATATACCGTGTCTAATGAATCCGAATTTCTCTATTTCGTCTCAAACAACACGATTTATGGTACACAATTTCACAATTTGCCGAAAACAGAGAAAATGCTTTTTAGCGACATGTCATCAGATATTCTCTCCCGCCGGCTGGATATCAGCAGGTTTGGACTTATATTTGCTGGAGCTCAGAAAAATCTAGGGCCCGCTGGCGTAACGGTTGTGATTATTCGAGAAGATCTTCTCGATAGGGTACCAAGTGATATACCAACCATGCTCAGTTATAAGACACATGCAGATAAAAAGTCGATGTTCAACACCCCGCCCTGCTTTGCAATTTACATTGTTGGAGAAGTGCTCAAGTGGCTGAAAAACATGGGAGGTATTGATGCGATTGCACGCATTAACGATCAAAAAGCAAACCTTCTTTACGAGGCAATCGACTCAGGCAATTACTATCGTGGTCATGCCGAAGCCTCATCTCGCTCAAAAATGAATGTTTCTTTTAATCTTCCCTCAGCCGAGCTTGAACAGCAATTCATCACCGAAGCCGCACAAAAAGGAATGAGTGGTCTTAAAGGACATCGTTCCATCGGTGGATGCCGAGCCTCTATTTATAATGCGTTTCCTCTCGAGGGTGTCACAAAACTGGTTGAATTCATGCATGAATTTGAGCGGGAAAATCCTGCTTGAGACATAATTACATGCATCGTGAACCAATACTCATCCGGCCGCCAAGCGAGGCGCACTCGATCATATTACAAATTACAGTGGGATGCTCACACAATAAATGCACCTTTTGCGGGGCCTACAAAGATGTACGCTTTCGCACCAGAAGCGAAAAGGAAATAGACCGAGAAATTGATTTTGCCTCAGTACATTGCCAGAAACAAAAAAAAGTTTTTCTTGCTGATGGCGATGCCCTGATTCTTCCCCAGAATAAACTGGAAGCTCTTTTTATAAAAATTAAACGGAGATTGCCACAGATACACCGAATTTCGCTATACGCCAATGGTCGAGCAATTCGTTCAAAAACCGATCAGGACCTTGGACGACTCAAGCAGCTTGGGCTTGATCGTGTTTACCTCGGTATTGAGAGTGGGGACGACAACATACTCTCCACAATTTGCAAAGCAGAAACATCGGTATCACTTGCAGCAGCAAGTAAAAGAGTCATTGACGCTGGGTTGTTTCTTTCAACCACCATTATTCTTGGCATTGCAGGCATAAAAGGTTCTATGCCTCACGCTCGTCAGACAGCCAAGCTGTTGAATAAGATCAAACCAAATCAAATAGCTGCGTTGACGCTCATGCCCCTTGCCAACACACAACTTGGTCAGCTAATAGGAAGCGGCCTATTTCATCTCCCTGACTCACAGGCTGTCTTAAAAGAACTCAGGGAGCTAATACGTCATCTCGATTGTGATCGTGTGCAATTCATGGCAAATCATGCCTCGAACTACTTACCGATTTCCGGGAGGCTACAAAGAGACAAGGATGTTATACTTTCTCGAATAGATAACGCCATAAAACGCAAAATCGAGCTCATCCCGGATTACATGAGGACATTGTGAGAGACACAGCTGCAATTGATTGTAAAAATCTGGACCAAGCGGGATTAGTGGAATTTGCCGAATCACTCGATCAGCCGGCCTTCAGGGGCAAACAGATCATGGCCTGGCTCTATCGTCCTGGAATAGAAAAGTTTTCTCAAATGACGGATCTTGCCAAGTCGTTTCGGACATTGCTGAGTGAGCATGCCGTTATTTCAAAATTTGCCCCCCCTACCCTTGAAAGATCGCAAGATGGAAGTATAAAATTCGGCTTCCCCCTCTCCGATGGCAGCATCATCGAGTCTGTTTTAATTCCCGAAGCCGACCGCAATACCCTATGTATATCCTCGCAGGTCGGCTGCTCTATGGGTTGTAC
>JABDPQ010000463.1 GCA_013042695.1 Desulfobacterales bacterium
ACCTTTTTTCTCCATCGACATGAGCAGTCCCTGACCTTCAGGGCTCTTTTGAAACTTCTCAACAGCCGCCATGTCTTTGAACAGAAATGGCAGATCAAACAGTTGGAGAGACTTAGTGTAACGTTCAAATTTTGACAGACTTGGCGCGCCTATCTGTACATCACCAAGAAGCATCGCTTCAAGCACTTTGTTATCGCCAAAGAGCTGAGAGTTGGGGAATACCTCAACAACAACTTTATCACCCAACCTTTCGGCGACGAGGTCCCTGAATTTATTAGCCATCTGGCCTTTGGGTGTGTTTTCCGCAACAACATGAGAAAACTTAATGGTAATGGGCGCAGCCACTGCTGTTCCAATAGCGAAAATTGTTGTTAGTGCAGCAACTGCAACAACTTGTGTAATCCTTTGAAGCATAACGATTCCTCCTCAATGTTTTTAAATCAATGCCCAGTTTAAGACATACGGCGGAGTTCCCGCCCATCCAAATAATCATACGTTCATGGTGCAAACAGCTGCCATAAACATGTTCTTACATGCAAAGAAGAGGCCAGAGCCAGTGAAAAGATATGTATCAGTTATTTATGGCAATAGCTATTTCTAGAATTGCATCAGGCCACATCTAAGTGGCGGTTTTTCGCCAATTCGATAGAGATGTGGAGGGGGGTTCCCGCCGCCTGACAAAGGCATGCTTCTCTCATTTGAAGTCACTTTTGTCTAACCCATATTTCCTCATTTTATCGGATAGGGTTTTTCTGGGAATGGACAACACGTTCATTACCTCTTTTATTGATCCATTATTTGATGAAAGTGCTTGCTCAATGAGACTTTTCTCAAAAATCTCAACCTGCCGAGCAAGACTTCTCGGCTCGACGTTAGAAGATCCGGACAGAAGTCGATCGATGGACCAGTCATTCTGTGCGCCCAAAAGCACATATCGCTCCGCGACGTTTCTTAACTCACGGACATTTCCTGGCCAGGGGTAGGTCATAATCATATTTAACTGAGTACTTTCAGGCAGCGGTACCTCTTGCTGATACCGATGGCAGGCAACGAGGATGAAATGGTGAAAAAGCAGCGGTATGTCTTCTCGCCTTTCACGCAGTGGGGGGAGTCTTAGTCTTACGACATTGAGTCGATAGTAGAGATCTTCTCTAAATAGCCCGTGCTGGGATAATTCTTTGAGGTCAGCCTTTGCGGCAGCAACTACACGAAGATCTAGTGAAATACTTTTATTAGAACCTATTCTCTCGACAGAACGCTCTTGTAGGATTCTTAGCAGATGCACTTGAACATGCAAAGGCATCGATTCTATTTCATCAAGGAGCAAGGTGCCGCCGTTTGCATATTCAAATTTTCCAATTCTTTTTTCTCTTGCATCAGTAAAAGAACCGGCCTCATGACCGAACAATTCACTTTCAATTAATGAATCCGAAATGGCACCGCAATTTACTGCAACAAAATTATTTGTTCTTCTCCTGCTTAGCTCATGCAGAGAGCGGGCTACCAGCTCTTTACCAGTGCCTGTTTCTCCAGTTATCAAAACGTCAGCTCCGGTATCTGCCACCTGTGAGATAGTAGAGCGGAGCTGTTCTATGGCATCAGTCTTCCCAATTATTCTGGGTCCTGGAGTTTTTTGCGCTTCCAGTTCCCGGCGAAGCTTTCTGTTTTCCAATGTGAGGGAACGCTTTTCAAGCGCCCTTTTAACAGTCTTCACCAATCGTTCTGCCGAGTATGGTTTTTCGATGAAATCATATGCACCGTCGCGCATGGCATTGACGGCTGTTGAAATATCGCCATGACCGGTTATCAGAATTACTGGCAGATCCTGATCGATTTTCTGCACTCTTCGTAACAGGGTCATACCATCCATCATGGGCAATCTGATATCACATACGATGATGCCCCCCAGGTCTTTATCGATGTGTGACAAGGCCTTTTCTGCCGACTCGAAACAAGTTACAGCTATGTCTGCGAGTTCAAGCGTTTGCGTGTTGGCCTGCCTGATATGTTTTTCGTCGTCAATAAAGATTACAGTGTTACTAGTTTTCATCTTTGTTTTTGGCTAATGCAAGAGAAACAATAAAAAGCGATCCTTTAAGAGATGACTCAGCACGAATATCTCCCCCCATCTCCTTTAAAATTCTTTCTGTGATCGTCAGGCCCAGCCCCAGTCCTTTACCTGAAGACTTAGTTGTGAAAAATGGATCAAAAATTCTCGAAAGATGTTTTTCGGTGATTCCTCGTCCAGTGTCTCGAAACTCAATAATAGCTTTGTCGCCCTTTTCTGAAGCAATTATTTCTATTTGTCTGGTTTCGCACCCCTCGATAGCGTCTATGGCGTTTCCCAGGAGATTCACCACGACCTGCTGCAGAAGAACCTGGTTAGCAATTAGCTCAATGTTTTCGGGTGTCAAATGAATTTGCAACGCGACATCATTCTTTCTAATTGTGGGATTAAGAATTTCAAGCGCACCATCAATGACACTATGAAGTGGAACAACGTCAAGTTCACCACTACTCTTTCTGGAAAACTCTTTTAGTTGAACGCCGAGTTGTGCCATCCGGTCAGTCAACTCCCCTATTTGAGCCATATTCCAGGCAGCCTCGTTCGTTCTGCCTTTGCCGAGCAATTGCCTGGCGTTATCAGAATAGCTCCTAATTGCAGCAAGAGGCTGATTTAATTCATGATTAATCCCTGCAGACATTTGCCCTAAAGTTGCCATTTTTGCAGCCTGAACCAGTTCTATACGAGTTCTCTTCAGTATCTCTTCAGTGTTTTTTCTATCTTGGATCTCCTTGAGCAGTTGCTTGTTGGCTTCAACTAATTCCACCGTTCTCTCTTTTACCCGCGTCTCGAGTTGTTCGTTCAACTCCTGAAGTACTCTTCGCGATTGATCCTCTAAATGTTTAAGCTCTGCGAGACGTAGCTGACGTTGCCTGAACAGAGCCAGCAATAAATAGCTTAAGAGAATTCCAGTACCAACCAAGATGTTGACTTCAATTACTTTTCTTCTCAATGGTTTGATATCTGTCATTATTCGAACATTCCATCCTGCTTCCGGCATTAGCTGGGATTGCTGCAGGTAGGTCCGAGTATTTCCATCCTGCCCCTCAAAGTTGATGACCCGACCAAAGGGATAATCTTTTACTATGTGTATCTGCAGCGTTTCTAATTCAGAGATTGGGTAGCGTTTGCTTTTTTTAATCAAATCGATAGCTTCTGAGTCTAATTTTCCTAGTGTTTTGAATCTCCATTGTTGATTTGTGGTAATAAAAATTACATTGTCGGGGTCCGTTACCAAAAATATTTCGTCATGATATCCCCATTTTTTTTCAACCTCATCAATGTTGATCTTTATCACCACCGCACCAAGAATCTCACGCTCCCTTCGAACCGGATAAGCAAAATAGTAGCCGCGCTTAACCGAGGTTGTCCCGAGGGCAAAATATCTGCCCAAATGGCCTCTCATGGCCTGCTGAAAATATGGTCTATAACTGAAATTTCTGCCGACAAACGGATGCTCTTCCTGCCAGTTGCTTGCAGCAATTGTTAATCCGTCACGATCCATCAAATATGTGTCAGCTGTATTACTTATCTGATTAATAGTTTCCAAATATTTGTTCAGAGCTTCAATTCTCTCTCTCCCGCCGGGGTTGAGAAGAAAATTGACAAGTTGTTTATCTCTTGCCAATAATTCAGGTAAACTCTCATATTTTGTCAATACCCCTCTGAGATAGGTCACAAAAAGTTCGATTCTCGTGACACCAACCTCTGATAATTTGTTAAGACCTTTTTGATAGGTAATGGTTGATACCCCAAAAAGCATAAGAACCATCAGTGACAGCGTAGTGGCCCAGCCACTTACTGAACGTATGGCAAGAAATTTGGTTCTACGCATTGGGGATGCCGGTTATTATCTGGTGGCTGTGGAGATTAAAATTATTCGGGTGCTATTACAATCTAGACGAAGAGATAATGATATACGAACAAGTATAAATCTCATGATCTTTGATTCATTATGTGAACTCTCTGTGTACATGCAGAGAAAAATGTAAAGAAATGATCAGCCTCTCAGTTATAGATTTAGCGAATAGGAAGACCATCTGCTGTGAGCGCCTGCTTTACCTCTCCGATCGCCACCTCTTTTCTGTGAAAAATACCGGCAGCGAGCGCTGCTTCCGCATCGGTACGTGAAAATACTTCATAAAAATGGTCCGCGGACCCGGCACCGCTCGAGGCGATCACAGGGATGGTGATAAATGATTTGACGTGGTTGATCAACTCCAAATCAAATCCACTGTTTGTCCCGTCC
>JABDPQ010000473.1 GCA_013042695.1 Desulfobacterales bacterium
GATAAATAGGCAAGACTGCGTGAGACTGATTTAAGGTTTAAGGTTGCTCGCGGCGAGGCACCGGTTTCTATGTAGTCGGAGAGTCCGAGCCCGTATGAGTCCGGATCTCGGCTGGCACAGACTAAAGAGACGATATAATCCTTGATTTTGTCGTCCACATAAATGGAATCGACGACTTCTCGGGCAGTAAGAATGTCTTCTGGCTGGGCAATCGGCGTTACGGAGGTGGTTGAGTCAGCATGATTTCTCGATTCAAGTATTTTCCTCTCTTCAGCGGCAGATGGATAGGTGACCGTGACCTTAAGCATGAAGCGGTCTACCTGGGCTTCTGGCAGCGGATACGTGCCTTCCTGCTCGATTGGGTTCTGGGTCGCCAGGACGAGAAAAAGCTTCGGCAGACTATAGGTCGTGTCACCAATGGTCACCTGCTTCTCCTGCATTGCTTCGAGCAAGGCGGATTGAACTTTTGCCGGTGCCCGGTTGATTTCATCTGCGAGAATCAGCGACGAGAAGATCGGTCCCTGTTTGACTTCAAAGGCGGTATCTTTCGGATTATATAACTCGGTGCCGATGATGTCGGCCGGCAGCATATCCGGCGTAAATTGTATGCGTTTGAAATCAGTGCGAATGGCCTGAGCCAGTGTCTTAACAGCGAGAGTTTTTGCCAGACCGGGCAAACCTTCCAAAAGGATATGTCCGCCAGTCAAGAGGCTTACGAGCAGTCTTTCGATAAGGTGGTTTTGGCCGATAATGACTTTTTGCAGCTCATCTCTTAGAGGCTGAAGCCAGGCAGAACTTGTACTCACCTGATTCGTTATGGCCTGGACGGTTGAATAGGTTGCATCCCGCACCGAATAAAGAGATGAGGTTGATTCTGCCGCTGGTGTTTTGTTAAACATGGTAGCTCCTTATCTGAAACCCTATTGAATTGTTCCAGGACATATGTTTCAACACGATTGCGTTTAACTGCTGATACCCTACACAATGGAGATTACCGAAACATTGCATGAACATTACATTGTTGTAATGTTTGCTGAATCGTACATACTCTGCATCTTTGTTCATTGGTTTAACGGTTTGTAATCATTACGATATAGTGGTCTATTGGTGACGCATTTGACTGAGCTATTCATTACTGCTATTTTTTCGGCCTGATCATTACTGCTTCCGGTATTTTTTTATGAATGAAATGAGGTAGATTGAAACGATGTTATTTACCCTGTCTTTGATTACCTGTCTTTTGATGCTGTTGCTGTATGGTGAGCTTGTTGTTGGGACCCGTCTGATCGGTTCGCTCGATAATTGTCAAGCCAGCAGCGGAACCTATCAGCCACTTGTGACGGTTATCGTACCGGCTCGAAATGAGGCACCATCCATTGAACAGGGACTGCGGGCCCTGTGTCATCAGACATATGAGAAGCTCGAAGTAATTGTAGTCAATGACCGCTCAACTGATCGCACAGCCGAGGTGATTGCAAAGGTTCGGCGGCATCACCCATTTTTACGAGTGATCACGATAGCGGCATTGCCCGAAGGATGGCTCGGTAAAACCAACGCCATGCACGTAGGAGCGCGCGAAGCTCAAGGTGAATTCCTGATATTCACCGATGCCGATGTCTGCCTTGAAAAAACGACTATCAGCCGTGCCGTACATGTCATCAATGAACAGCAGTTGGATCATTTGGCCCTGGTTTTTCAAAATAGCACCAAAGGGCGGCTTCTCAATGCGCTGATCACGGATATCGGCATAGGCTTAATGATGCTTTTTAAGCCATGGAGAGTTGCAGTGCAAAAGAGTCGTTATTTCATCGGGGTTGGTGCCTTTAACATGGTGCGTGCAGCAACGTATCATGCGCTTGGCGGCCATGAGAAGATCCGCATGCAGGCAGTAGATGATGTCTTCTTGGGAAAGATGATCAAGCAGCACGACTTCAAGCAGAATTGTCTGCTTGCCTACGATTATGTGTCTGTTCCCTGGTATGGTTCAATCGATGAACTCATTTCAGGGTTGATGAAAAATGTCTACGCAGTTTTTCATTACCGACTCAGTTGGGCCCTTGGAGCAATAATCCTGGTGATGCTCTTTTTCATCGCACCTCTCTTTTTCATCTTCTTTACTGCTGGGGTAACCCGGTATCTCTTTGTGCTTGCCATTATGATAAGAATTAGCGTATCAGGAGCAGGGATGCTCAAAGCGGGTTTGCCTGCTGGTGCAATCATCTGCTTGCTTATAACTCCACTTATTACTATTTACATAATGTTAAGAGCCGTCTGGACAACAACTCGGCAGCAAGGAATTACCTGGAGGGGGAATTTCTATTCACTTGAAACATTGAAGCAGAGTGAATGGCTGCTTTCAGGAATTTTTACCTCAGGGTCAAAGAACAACACGTTGTAACTGTTCAACAGAAAATAGTTTTTAATGACATGAGCCTTTTGCAAAATGATCGTTTTGCAAGCGGCTCGAAATAATTGGAGCTGCTGCATGGAGCGAGGAATAGAGCGGGTTTTAATACCTGAAAGTGAGATACAGGCTCTTGTCGCCAGGCTTGGCGCTGAGATTACCAGTCATTATGCAGCAAAGGATGAACTCGATCTTCTGGTGGTTGGGCTCCTGCGCGGGTCTTTTGTGTTTATGGCTGATTTGGTCCGCAAGATAAAACTGCCACTGGTGGTCGACTTTATGACGGTATCAAGCTACGGGGACAGTAAAAACAGCACCGGAAATGTAAAGGTCGTCATGGACCTTGATGAATCGGTTGAGGGTAAAGATATCCTGATGGTAGAAGATATTATTGATACCGGCAACACCTTCAACAAGGTGATCGGTCTTCTCAGGCATCGCAAACCGCGATCCTTGAAAATTTGCACCTTCCTGAATAAACCCTCACGGCGGGTGGTAACCGTCCCAATCGATTTCTGCGGTGCGGAGATTCCGGACGAATTTGTCTGCGGGTATGGACTCGATTATGCCCAGAAATACCGTAATCTCCCGTATGTTGGAATTGTTAAACCACTGTAGCAGAGACAGGCAGCATGATACTCATCTGCGCGATTTGACTACGCCCGGCCCTGCCATCGCCAGCAGCAGCCATCCGAATATAAATAAAATGCCTCCTAAAGGTGTTATGTAGCCGGCATCAATGGTGAAAAAGGTCATCGCATAGAGGCTTCCGGAAAAGGATATGATGCCACCTAAAAAGCACCAGCCGGCAGAGACAGCCTGCCACTTGAAGAGGCGCTTGTTGTTGATCACCAGTGCAGTAATAATGAGGGCAAAGGCATGAATCATTTGATAATGAGCAGCCTTCTCCACCCAGAGCGACTGCACTTCATCAAAGGCGTTTGTATGGGCGCCGTAGGCACCCATGGCAACGGACAGAGCGGCGAGTAAGGCACCGATAAGGAAAAAAAGACGAGCCATGGATTTACTCTCCCAAAAAGAGTTTATTCCGAAAGGTTAGTATTGAAAAAATGGTGATCACAGCGCTCCATTATCCTTTCTGTCACAATGGAGGCAATGTTGATTGCAAATCACGGTTAGCATGCGATGAAGTGTAAGAGATGTCAATACAATTTTTAGGGGTTTATCACGATGAAGTCTTTTGAAGGAATAGAACCGTTGTTGGAAAAAGGTGTTTTTATCGCTCCCGGTGCAGTTGTGCTAGGGAAGGTTAAAATTGGAAAGGATAGTTCTGTTTTTTATCATTCTGTGGTCAGAGGGGATGTCAATTCAATAACTGTTGGAAGTCAAACGAATATTCAGGACAATTGTACCTTGCATGTCAGCGGGACCTGCAGCTTAAAAGTGGGCAATGGCGTAACTGTCGGCCATAACGCTATTGTCCATGCATGCAGCGTTGAAGATAATGTGCTGATTGGCATAGGGGCAATTGTTCTTGACGGCGCAATAATAGCTAAAGATTCCATCGTTGCCGCCGGAAGCCTGGTCCCACCAGGCAAAACATATCCACCAGGGTCAATGATAATGGGCAGCCCGGCAAAAGTCACCCGTAAGCTCACAACCGAAGAAAAGGAAAATATAAAAAAAACCGCGCAAGGCTACATAAAGCTAAAAAACAAATATCTGGATGACTTCAACGAACGATAGCTCGGCTGTATGAACAGGCATAAAGAATAATCCCGGCAAAAAGATTTGACTCCGGCTGCCGCACTTCGCCCTGAGCATCTGGTCTGTGAGGCCGGCAAACAGGCAATCCCTGGCCTGACCGCCAGTCGTGGACGTCATGTCCACAACCCTTGCGGGCCAAAATCACAGCCCTGACGGGGCTACGTGATGC
>JABDPQ010000477.1 GCA_013042695.1 Desulfobacterales bacterium
TTGTGATCGCCAGTCATCGAAGTGGTGCTGGCACCAGCACGGCTGGACACATACAAACCATGAGCCTGTCGGGAAAAAATGTGAATTTGGCAACAGCCGCGCACCAGCCGATATCGAAGACGACATTATCAGCGGAAAAGAGCGGTTGCAAAACATCATTGGCGCTCAAGTTTCACCAATTTTTACTCCCCCATGGAACCGCTGTTCCCAGAGCACCCTGCACATACTAAAAAACGCCGGCTTTAAAGCGGTTTCACGCAGCTCTGGTGCTACACCTGAATCTGCACCTCTTTTTGCCGATTACCAGGTCAACGTTGATCTGCATACCAGAAAAGAGTCTGACCATGCGAGCTGCCTGAGTGCTCTGGTCTCTGAGTTCAAACAAGCAACGAGGAGTGGCAGAGTCGGCATCATGATTCACCATCAGCGCATGAACAGGAACGCCTTTACCGTGCTTGAAAACTTGCTCGCCTTGGTAGCCGAAAATGAGCTGTTGCAGGCCGTCGATTTTAACCGTCTGCTCAACTGACAACGTATCCATATCGCCTCATCCGATTGTTTTTAATAGCATTGACAATCATTCAGGGATGCAGATATTATCGAGATTGATTACGATTCTCATCAATTTCACAATTGTAAAAGATCCGCGCTCTTGTAAAAGCGGGGGTATCATTATCATCTTGTCGGCACCAAAATGAAGCGTCTCATCGCCCTGCCATTCAATAAGTCAGTGGAAATTGCCTTCCAGTCAATCCGGGTGCGATTCTTCAGATCTTTGGTTACCACAATGAGCCTGGTGCTTGCCGTCGCTTTTCTCTGCTATGTGCGTACCTGCAACGATTTTGCCGAGGGGTTTATAACCTCAGGAAACATACATTCAACTCAGATTCTTTTGCGGGCAGGTTACGATGTTGTGCCTGGCACGGACTCCATTGACGCATCTGCCAAACAACGCTGGATTGTCGTTCTTTCCCTGCTTGTCTGTATTGTCGGAATTGTCAATGCACAGCTGATGTCGGTAACCGAGCGGTTTCGTGAAATTGGCACCATGAAATGTCTTGGTGCGTTGGATCGCTTTATTGTCCGCTTGTTTTTCCTCGAAGCCTTGATGCAGGGTGTGGCCGGCTCGCTTGGCGGCGTATTTCTTGGGGTGGTTGCTGCCGCTTTCTCATCATCTATTAACCTTGGTTTTGAGGCACTCTCACAGGCGCCGTGGCTGGCGATTGGAGGATCAATGCTGCTCGCCATGTTTACCGGCACCCTGTTAAGCCTGCTGGCTGTTATTTACCCTGCAATCATTGCGGCCCGAATGCAGCCGGTTGAGGCAATGCGGGTAGAGCAATAGAATAGCTTTTTGACAGCAGATACTATTTGCAGATTTATGACTCATTGAGATTATCTGGTAAGGTGGATACACATTCATGGCACAAAAAACTGTCGTACGGGTAAGCGGTGTTACCAAGGACTTCGATCTTGGCAAAATCGTCGTCAAGGTCCTGAAAGGAATTGATCTGGAGATCGAGGAAGGAAAATACCTCTCCATTATGGGACCGTCAGGGTCGGGCAAATCAACCCTGTTCAATATGATCGGCGGACTCGACAAACCCACCGGTGGTAAGGTCTTTATCGACGAAGTTGACATTGCCCAGCTGGATGCCTACGAGCTTGCCTGGCTTCGGTGTAGAAAAATCGGCTATATTTTTCAAACCTTCAACCTTATTCCGGTAATGACGGCGCTTGAAAATGTGACGTTGCCGATGACCTTTGCCGGCATGGGAAACGATGAAGCGGTGGAGCATGGCATGGAGTTGCTTGAGCAAGTGGGCCTTGAGGGAAGACATGCCCATAAACCTTCAGAACTTTCCGGCGGCCAGCAGCAACGCGTTGCCGTTGCCCGGGCGCTGGCAAACAGTCCGGCAATTATTCTTGCAGACGAGCCTACCGGCAACCTTGATCTGAAAACCGGCGAGGACATCATCAACCTCTTAAAGGAGCTCAGCAATAGCAGCAAAGTTACGGTAATCTCCGCGACCCACGATTACAAGATGCTCAACGTCTCAGACCAGGTTGTCTGGATACGAGACGGTAGAATTGACAAGATCCAGGAACGCTCCGAGCTTGAAATAAAAACGGGAGGGCTGGAATAGGGGTGGCTGCGTGTCCCAGATGATCATGAACTTTATGATTTCATTTATAAAACTTCTGCTCTTGAGTTTGTTTGCCATCAATGTGACTTTATCTTTTGGTGTCGGACAGCTGCAGGCAGCTGCGAATCTCAAGGAGATTATTACCGAGCTGAGCAGCTACACGGACCGCAGCAGCGGCACAGAGGGCAGTGAGCAGGCAGCAGCCTATATTTCCGACTACTTTGAGCAGCTTGGCCTAGAACCTCGCATCTATCATTTCCCCATTCCTGTCAGAGAGGTGGTGAGTGCGTCTCTGCATTTTGATAATCAAACTATTCCTCTGCCGCCGCTGATTAATAATGCGGTCACTCCCCAGGCAATTGATGGCTTTCTTGAAGGCCCACTCTATTACGTCAACCAGGGCAATATCAGCGATCTGGATCGCAAGCTGATCAAGGATGCGATTCTGTTGATGGATTTCAATTCGGGCCGCAATTGGCTGACGGCCGCGTCCTTAGGTGCCCGTGCGGTCATTTTTGTTGATCGCCAGGCGACAACTTCCCACAGCTTTTTTAAGGAAAAAGAAGAACTCTCGCCGATACAATTTCCCTGTTTCTGGATGGAAAAAGATGAGGCCCTGGCTCTATTCGGCCCACTGTCACAAGCAAACAACGGCCTCATTCGCGACAAGGTCGAACTGCGCTCAGCAATTTCCTGGCAAAACAAAACCGGGAAAAATATCTATTGTCTCATCGAAGGGATCGACCCGGAGCTCAAAGAAGACCTGCTGATTATTGAGGCATTTTATGATAGTACCAGGCATGTCTATAACCATTCACCAGGTGCGGATGAAGCCGTCTCGGTTGCAAACTTGCTTAAACTGGCTGAGATGCTCAGTTACAATCC
>JABDPQ010000478.1 GCA_013042695.1 Desulfobacterales bacterium
GTTCCTGGAAAATAATATGATCAATGATGGCTCTGTCTGCACCGTTTGGAACCAGAACGCGCACCCCATACGCGTTCTCCAGTCGTCCCTTGTAAAATGGTTCTTCCATGGTAAAGCGTGTACCGAGCAAACCCACCGACCTCAGTTTATCCTCGACATTTTTTTCCCCTGTTGCATCGGCAATATGCAGCAAAGGGATAGAAATGTATCCTTTTACCTGATCGACGACCTTATGCATTGTGTTGGTGCAAATCATCAGAAAGTCAGCACCAGCTTTTTCCAGGCGTAATGCAGCTTCACCAATGAGTATTCCCGCCTCGGACCACCTGCCTTCAGCCTGCATCATCTCGACTTCAGCAAAGTCCACACTATAAAGAAGAATTTTCGCAGAATGCAGACCGCCGACCTGTCGCCTGACTTCTTCGTTGAGCAGGCGATAATAGGTTGCCGTAGACTCCCAGCTCATACCGCCTATCAAACCAACCGTTTTCATTCGCACTACATCTTCAAGAGTAATTGCCGAGCGCGATCAGGCGTCATTATGGTCTGCCAATCCTTACCAAGACAATTCTCCCACAATGGCGCCAAACCAAGTGAAACACTGACCATCCGCTCAATTTCTTCTTCACTCAGACCAGCTGTGAGTGCCTGCGGCAGGCGAATATTGTGCGTGTCCATCATTTCTCTGAATTCAACAACCCCATGGGGATAGAACTCTTCGAGCTTGTCAAAAGCAATACAGCAGCCAATGCCATGATGAACACCAAGTACAAATGACAGTCCGTAAGAAAGAGCATGGCATGCCCCTACCTGAGAATAGGCAATACTCATGCCGCCGAAGTAAGAGGCCATCATAAGCTTATCATCACGATCTGGATGCTCATCCAGGAAGACCTGTCGACAAAGCTCAATGGATTTCTCTCCATATGACCTGCTAAACTCATTAATGTAGGTTCCTTCTAATGACTCCACATCATGGATATAACAATCCATTCCCGTATAGAACCACTGCTCTTTTGGCACATCTTTAATGAGTTCCGGATCAAGAACGATTTGGTCATAAAGTGTGTAATCTGAGTTAATCCCTAGTTTTTTTTCCGGCCCGGTGAGTACTGTTGTCCGTGATATTTCTGCACCGGTTCCCGAAAGGGTAGGAATACCCACCTTGTAAATAGCCGGAATAGTGATCAGATCCCAGCCCTGATAATCGGTCGCAGAACCAGGGTTCGTGAGCAAAAGAGAGACGGCTTTAGCAATATCCAGCGTAGACCCGCCGCCAATACCAACAACGCCATCAGGCAGGCCGAGGCCATACGCTTTGATGATGCCAACCAGCTCATCAATGTAAGTCGTTTTTGGTTCATCATCAACATTGACATAGAGAAGACGATCATTGCCTCTCTGTGGGATTCTCTTTTCAATAGGCCCAGAGGTGAAAACGTCGTCAACAATAAACACCATATACCCATTATCGTCTCGTTTTTCCTTCAAGATATCATCGAGCTGGTTGAAACAACCACGTCCAAAAATAATTTTCGGGACAATTGCAAAATTTCGATACATTAGCTTGTCAGCTCCTCGTTAATGGTCCAGTAGCATTTCCTGCGCACAATAATCTGCACAATTCTTCGATTCGATTTGCTTAGCACGAGTAACGACAAATCTCAAGTGAATTACCGGCAGGTTATCCACAGATTAGCGTGCACTATTGATTTCAATACCTTATAATCTTGCTGAGCATTACAACCGCTTAATCATAACCATTACAGGATCAATGTCAGTCTTCAAAGAAAAAAGCGTTTTTACCTCGCTGAATCAGCGCGGTCCTCTGGCTGTCAAGCCAGCAATCGATCTAAGCAGACGATTCAGCCCGGAGGCGCGACAATGGGTAAAAGAGCTCAAAAGGAGCCAACTCACGCTGACAAAATACCGGGCACTTCGCAGTCAAATCTTTGAGTTTCTCAATGTTCCAGACTATCAAGCGATCAAACAGTTGCTATCGGATGTCTCCCGGCGCAGGGAATGCAGTATTCGCGCCCGTCATTTGCTTGGCAATATGTTTGGTATCCACGGTACAGAGTTGGAGCTTAAATCTCGTGTAAGCGATTATGCCCGCACGGCAGATGCTGTCATTAATTCTTTGAAAATCAAAATTTTTGCTCCATATGCATCTCACATTGCAATCACCAATGAAGTTGAAATAGCAGCTGACCCTATTGACCTTCTTTTGATGATTTTCGATGATCGCTACCACAGAAAAGCCCGTTTCGAGGCCCAGCGCAAACTATCACTGATGAGTCTAGCAGGAAGCATAGACCAGCGGGAGCGGGAAACCGGCATCGAAGATAATTTCTCAACATTTCTGGATTTTCTCAATCAATATGTCTGGAGCAAACATCAGAAAATTGGCGAGCATGATATTGTCTATCTGTTATCTAATCATCAGGATGCTGATTTCTCCTGCTCTGAAGTAAAAGTCCTTACCCAGGAAGATGCTGCACATGTCAAGCTTACCAAAGGAAACAAGCTCACATTGTTAAAAAGGAGACGTTTTATAGCAGGTAATCGTGAAATCCCCATATACGTTTCAATTCGCAAAAAACCCCCTGAGGCAAAGGTTCTCAAGTTGTTAAGAAAAAATGAAAAGAATCCGGCAGTTGCCGTAGACGATGAACTCGGTTTGATGGCGGTGTTAAATTCGGCGGCAGATGTGAAAATTTTTCAGAAGCATCTCACTCAGAGTGCAACCAGGGCCGATTCCTTTATGATCCTTGAGGATATTTCAGATACGCTAACGGGCGGCAGACATAAGGCAACCTCTACAGGTTCCAGCAGTAGCACACCAATGTTGAAATTTTTTGCCCGCTTGGGAGGCATGCGCGTCGAATTCATCATCCATACAAATCCTTCCTGGGTAAATTACATGTATCAAAAAGATACTGCCCATGACGAATACGAAGTCAGGCGGATATTTGATTCAGGGGTTGCTGAATTGCTGTTCCCAAGAGACATTTATCTTCTGGACCATAGTATCGTGCGCAACAACATGATTCGCCTCTTCCGCAAACAGATTGAAGAAGCATGGCACTGGGAAAAAAATGGAACCAAGTGACAAGGCGAGTGAATTTAGCTTCCTATTCTTACCAATCG
>JABDPQ010000482.1 GCA_013042695.1 Desulfobacterales bacterium
TTACAAAACTCACGCCCTCAGAACTCAAGACACTCCGGGAATCCTCGTTGGACTTTCGGGTCTGTAAAATCAGACTGGGAAAATGTTTTTGCGCCACTTCTTCGATGACAGCTTGATGATCAGCTGAAAGCTTGGAAAACTTTTTTTTGTCTAGAATAAATACACCATACGCATACCCATATGGCTGATCAGTCACATACGGTGCTTTGACATACCACTGAAGGACGATGGAGCCGTAAAGGGAATTAAAAGCGGTATCAATGAGGCCCGTTTGCAACGAGGACAAAACATCGGGGATCGAGAGCGTGATGGGACTGATGTCCAGGCTGGCAAGAAAGGCAGAAGTAAGCGGATCGTTTGATGGGGCCCAGGTTTTGGCCTGCTGGAGATCCGAAACTGTGATACGAGGCTGATTTGAAAAGGTATAAATGAAACCAACCTCAGTCATGGCAACCAACTGCATTCCTTTTTCAGCAAAGCGCTCTTTGAACAGTGGCTGCATTTTGGCTCTCACATAATCGACCTCCTGGTAGGATCGAAAGAGAAACGGAATTGCCATAACTCTGAAATCGGGAACGATTTCGGCAATTCCGGCCATAGTGAAACCACCGCCATGAAGTTGGCCCACCTTCATTTTGCGGTACATTGCCCGGTCATCCCCCATGATGCCGCCAGGATAATAGCGAAAACCCACCTCCCCATTCGTTTTTTCTGAAACCTCATTAGTAAATTCTTCAAATACGTTTACCCATACCGAACCTTCCGGGGCAAGGCTGGCAATTTTAAACATATGCTTGGGTTGAGCCTGAAGATTTTGCCAGGAAAAGGCGACCGTCAGGACGCTGACAACGAGTAAGGTGATGATTCGATTCATTGTTTCCTCAGTATAGTCAAGTAAATAATACCTTAAAGTACTCATTAAATAGCCTTATTGCCAGGTGATTGCTGGAAAATTACTCATTTGTTTACGACGGATTCTATCTGTCGAAGCGTCTACAGCGCAGAGAGTCGCTGGAAAATATGATAGCCAGTATGAACTGATCCCACTAATAACGACAGGCGTAAGGGGGTGCCACTAATCCCCAAAAAAGTCTTCTTCAAGCAGTGCAACTGCTTTACGCTTGGCAATCTGGTTTGAAAGTGTGTTCTCTGGGGCTTGCTCAAGGGGGAAATTGATCACTTCCTGCAGTAGAGCATCATGCATCTCTTTGTTAAATGTCATCCGACAATAGGTCTCAGCAAATGTTGTCTGCACGAGAAGAAATGATCGCTTGGACAAGACCAGCGCTTGCTCAAAGTGTTTACGGCTGCGTTCGCTATCGCCGCCAAGCATTTGAGGTTTACTGCCGTAAAGTGCACCAAAAAAAAGGTGCGGACTGCCATTTTCGATGGATTCGTCAAGGCTCAGAAGCCGGTCCATTATCTGTTCGATGGCAACCAGGTCAACCATAGAGCTTGGTGAACCAGACTGCTGGGTAACCCAGGTGAGCCAGCCAAAGGCTCCCCAAAAGAGATACTCAGCATCTCTTTTAGTAAGCGCATTAAGCGCCTCAGTGAACTCAGGGCGAGAAACCGTCTTGATTGGCAATAACGGGTCAACTAATCGCTGTCCGTAAAGTTTGGCTTTTTCACTGATTGCTGCAATCCTTTCAGGAGAAGCATCACAGGAAATTAATGCCGCAGCAGATCCGCTATAGGCCTTGGCTCCAATGAGAAGGAGGTTCCTATTATTTGGGTTAGATTCTATTAGTGAATCGATCATCAATAGATAGGCCGCCGATCCTTCGCAAACAAGCTCTACATCGCTTTGTTTCTGGAGGTTTCCGACAGCCGGCTGAATTACGGTACCTGTCAGTAGGGATGTACAGGAATTAAGCAGGAAAGCGAGAAGTATGGTTGTATATCCGGCAATTATTCTCAATCTGATTTTAGAAAAGATAGTTTTGAGCATTATGCAAGTCGTAAACATGAGAGAGGAGAAGAACGCTGTAATAAAATTTTTGTTTTCTTATATATTTGATAAAATGCTGTTGTAGACAGCTTCAATCAAGTATAGCTACTTCCGTTGGGCCGTCAAGCCAAAACCATTTTGCAGCAGAAATGTCAGAGATAAGAGGGTCATAGCAAATGATTAAGCAGATTGTACAAAGTATTGTTCTGGGATCACTGGCAGCAATTATTTTTTCAGGGTGTTCAATATCCTACTCTGTGGATGCCTCATCGGATTCTATTGCTGCAAGCTCCGGTTCAATAACGTCCTTTTCTGATTCCTCCGGAAGCGGCAGGGAGGAAGCTGAGGCTGCCCTGCAGAGGTTTCAAGATGATATTAAAGGCCTTACCCTGCTTTTTTTACAAGACAATGGTGCTCCAAATGACTTTGAGCGGCAACTCGGTAAGGTGGCGACGAGCTACGGCATTGTAGATTGGGAGAATGAGACAGCAACCTATTACGCGATTGGCAGCGGCTTGAGGCAATTTGGGATTGAAGAACCAGAAGTCGGGGCGCAGCCTTTTCTGCACACTGCTATCATGCGGCATCACAGGGAAATCATTGCCCAAGGGTATCATCGGGGAGCCTGATCTATTCGCTGATTTTTGTGAAATATTTTTTCATTTTAACGTCGTTACTCGTTTTTCTGGCAGCAAAGAGCGCTCACGCTGAAAATATTGAGCTCCTCTATATTAATGCCAATGTAGGCGCTTCTGCAGGAGGGCACACCGCCCTGAAGCTCGGCGATGATGTCTTCCATTATCAATTTTTTCCTGATCAACGATTTCTGTTGGTTCGGGAGTCTTGGCCTCACTTCAGGCTGATCTACAATCGGTTGCGAAATCGGACGATATATTCCGCTACATGTTTGGTTTCAAAGACGTCCTATAAAAAAATTAAAAGCAAATTTACGACTATTCTCGCTTCTCAGCAGGCAGATTTTTACCATGAGCGGCTGTTGCAGGAGCAGCTTGATATTCTTGGTAATCTGCTTTCCGGCAACATCAGCATGGACGTCGTCGGCTTGGGGTTTTTTGACCCCACTAAAAAGGAGTCGGAGTTTGGCGTCTCTTTACGTTCATATATTCAAAAGGCTCTTGGAAATGATTTTCTTGTAAGAAAGAAAAGGCTTCTTGATGCAGGGTTGCAGAAGATTTTGTCTCAGAAAAAAGGCTCACCCGACGTTTCTCATCGAGGTATTGAGCTGTTAACGGAGCTTATCGACAGCATAAAAAAACGGGCCGCACTTAATGTTCTTATTACCGGGACTGGAGTAATGAATACGGCGCTTGTTGGTGAGAACATTGCAAGACGTCTCGATTCCAAAGATCTTACAATCGTAACTAGCCAACTCAGGCGCCTGGAGCAAACAATACTCAACCTTCTCAACTCGAAGAGAAGTGACAATGGGGAATTGATCCTGCTTCAGACTGCCCGCTATCATGCGATACAAAGCTCACTGCAACGCGGCGAATTGTTTACTCTTGACCCGTTTCCAGATAACGTGCCTGCCAAAATTGTCGATCGCAATGATTCAGAGATGCTGGAGTATCTCGGTGAGCTCAGCATTCTGTTGTCTGATAAGAGGAGAAAGGTTATCAGTGAGTTGCGAAGCACCAGCGGCACAGCCTCCGATCTGTTATTTGCACAATTGGAAAATGTTAATGGAAAACTCGCTGAGATTAGCCAAGCTATTGGGGATAATTTTTCTATTAGAATCGCCTCGGAGCAGATGATTCCATCGCGAAAAAGGGTAGAAAAACTATCTGGTATCACCATAGATAGTTCAATCTATAAAGACCTTTTAGAGAATCTCAGCAGGCAGCAAGAAAATCTGAGAGATGAAACAAACGTTCGATATCATTACCATATTCTAGCGAAGAACTGTGTAAATGAGCTTTTACGATCAATTAATTCAAGCTTTGCAGATAGTGATGAGGCAAAAGAGGCTCTTGGCGGTTACATTGATCCTGTCTTGGACCGAATCGTTATCCCCAATGATTTCTTTTATCAGCTAACAGCAAAGTTTCGACTGGTTGATATAAAGCAGTTTCGATCACGACGACTTGTTGCGCTTGATAAGTTGAGCCCTGAACAGAACTCCTGGGAGT
This sequence comes from Desulfobacterales bacterium, assembly GCA_013042695.1. Classification (GTDB taxonomy): domain Bacteria; phylum Desulfobacterota; class Desulfobulbia; order Desulfobulbales; family Desulfocapsaceae; genus JABDPQ01. Next base: position 4,102 of record JABDPQ010000482.1, read on the forward strand.
TGTGGTTTCAGGAGGGAAATACTCTTACGTCAACACTGTATACGCCACAAACAAAGGATACGCCGTTTATCTTTTTTACTGATGATACCATCTGGGCCCGACCGTTTCTGGGCCTATGTAACCTGCTCTGGGCTGCCGGACATACAATTGGTGGCATGGTCTCATGGCCTGTTAATGGAGGGGATCAATTATACCAGGGAGCCAGGGGTATTTTTTATACCCTGCCGGAGTTGGTTTTCTCGAACATCCGCAAAGGAACATACCGTTATGAAGATTTAAGAGAACGGCTGAATCAGCTCTAGAATTCATGAGCAATAGAGCTGATATCATAGACTTCGAAACATCCCCACCAGCAGCTTTTCTAACAAACAGCTAAATGAGTTGAAATGGTCAAAATGGTTGTGTAGGCTGACGCTTGATGCTGCGGTTTGTATCATCATGAAAATCTCTAATTTATAAAACAAGAGATAGGTATTTGAATCTTTTACGGGCAAGCAAGAGGTGGCTCCATGACAAAGCTCAATTGTATAAATACCGTTAAAAAAACAGTTTCCATCATCACGATGGCAGGATTCTTTGGGGTCTCAACCTTGCAGCCTGCCATCGGTTTCGAGTCTGAACCCTATGGGATAGGAACTGAAAGCCAGGTCGTGGGTATAGGGTTTTCTGGCAGTCTCGATTTCAAAAACCTCAGGGTAACAGGTTTTTCCTACTCACCAATGACGGGAATGCACGGTAACTTTTCAGCTGCAAACGACTCAATGCTCAGAGCCGAAGATGGATTAGTAAAAGTAGATCTACCGTTAGTTACCTTTGGTGATGACATAAAATATCCAGGAATTTTTTATAACCACAACGGCGATCAGTTTTATCAGTATATTATCAATAGCACAGAAGGAGATGAAGCTGCTCAAATGGCCATGACGCCATATGTTTTGATAGTTGCAGGCGTTATCGTGGGTGTCGTGGCCCTTGCCTATTCTGGATCAAGCAGCAGCAACGATTCGGCAAGCACAGATGATCAAGCAGATCCTGATACCATGCCAATGGAAACTCTGCCTGAAGTCCCAGAAGTTGTTGAAACCCCGGTACCGGCAGATGAAACGGTCCAGCCCGATCAGCAAGCGGCAGCAGCGGAAAGTCAGCCCCCCACACTCTAGATGGATAGTGTGGTTTAGTTTTGAAATTGACAAAATGAATTAAAAAATAGAACAACTCAATGCTCCATCCATGGGGTGTCTGGAAACTGTAATGTTCTCAGGCATCCCATTTTTATTGCAAGAAAAGGAGTTCAATCATAGCAGGCAGGTTTTTATCTTTATGAAGTGGATGTAGATAACAGCTCATTTGCTCGAGGGATACATTTGCCTTTTATAGGGTATTGGTATATCTTCCAATGTTCTTCTCATCGAATTACATATAAGATCGCCATGTGAGTAGGAACAGTACTCTCATGTTGTATATTCAATACCGCTTAGTAAAATTAGTCTAACGAGTGAATCTGGCTGCCAGGCCCTCCATGAATGGTATGTAGATGATAAAGCATTCTTATGTTACTTAAGACGATCATTAAACACCGCCAATTAATCTTGGTGATGGCGAAACGCGAACTTCAAAGCCAGTATGTGGGTTCTTTCCTGGGATTTCTTTGGACATTTATTCAACCTGCCGTAATGATAGTAGTGTTTTGGTTTGTTTTCAGTATTGGTTTCAAGGCCAAACCTATGAATGATGTTCCCTTTGTCGTTTGGCTGACGGCAGGCATGGCCCCGTGGTTTTTTTTTGCGGCAATCGTTGTATCTTCTACAGGTGCAGTGATTCATCAAGCGCACTTGATCAAGAAAACGGTTTTTCCTGTTCAAATCCTCCCTGTGGTGAAAATATTTTCAAGCATGGTTGGACACGGAGCCTTTGTCATACTGCTGATGACTCTAATATTTTTTAATAGAATGGGGATAAACACATTTTATTTCCAAGTGCTATATTACCTTTTCTGTCTTTGTTGTCTGTCTTTGGGAATTGGTTATTTTGTTTCAGCTCTCAACGTTTTTATTAGAGATGTTGGACAAATAGTAGGTGTCTTGATCCAAGTAGGTTTTTGGGCTACACCTATATTTTGGGATATATTAATTATGCCGGAGAAAATTCAGCAGATATTAAAATTGAATCCTGTTTATTACATAGTTCAAGGCTATCGTGATTCTTTTATCTATTTCACCCCATTTTGGGAACGACCTCTCTATGGCCTCTATTTCTGGGTGGTTACGTGTCTGATGTGGTTCATTGGGACTTATGTCTTCCAGAAACTCAAACCTCAGTTCGCTGATGTGCTGTAATCGTATGGAAAAAACAGCGATTGACATAGAAAATCTACGTAAGACCTACCGTTTGTATGACTCTCATCTTGATAGAGTGAAAGAAACGTTTCATCCACTTCGTAGACAGTATCATCGGCCTCATCATGCTTTGCAAGATGTTTCATTTGTCGTAAAAGAAGGAGAATTCATAGGTGTTATTGGGCGAAATGGAAGTGGTAAGTCGACACTTCTTCAACTAATAAGTAGGGTCCTACAGCCAACTTCCGGCTCAATTAAAGTTAGTGGCTCCGTCTCAGCGCTTCTTGAGTTAGGGGCCGGTTTTAACCCAGAATTCACCGGCCGCGAAAATGTATTCATGAATGGTTCTTTGCTTGGAATTTCAACCGAGGAAATAGAGAATCAGTTTCCCAAAATAGAAGCCTTTGCCGATATAGGCGCTTTCATTGATCAACCGGTAAAAACCTACTCAAGCGGCATGTTCGTTAGACTTGCATTCGCGGTGGCAATTAATGTCAAACCTGACATTCTGATTGTTGATGAAGCCCTTGCCGTTGGTGATATATTTTTTCAGCAAAAATGTATCAGGTATATGCAGGAGGAAATGCAAAAATGTACGAAAGTGCTTGTAACCCATGATATGCATGCTGCTATGAATTTATGCAGTAAACTCTTTGTACTTGATAAGGGGCACATCGTATTTGAAGGCTCTCCTATTGAAGGGGTCGAGTATTATACTAAAATGGCTCAGAACGAGTTATTCAAGGTAGAGCGTGATTCTACAAAAGTTGAAGAGGAAAAGCTGTCAACTTCAGGTGATAACAATCCAGGAGACCCAGCGTGGGTGTCTATTGCTGAGGATACAAAAGCAGGGGCGGGAGAAATTAAGATCATCAAAGCAAGACTTGTTTCGACCATGTCAGGTGAACCGGTCGTAACGGCAGGTGCGGGTGACATGA
>JABDPQ010000483.1 GCA_013042695.1 Desulfobacterales bacterium
ACGCTATCTTTATGAAGGACATGCTAAAATAGTCTAAATCACCTGTTTGCCGCCTCGAACAGGTTAAAACTGCCATCCAAATTCATGGAGAGATTGGATGGTGCTCACCATTATGAGAGAGGGAGTGAAGAGATGAAGAAAAAACTATCGGTATTGGCTGTGGCATCAATATTTGCTGCCGGAAGTGCGTTTGCATCAGGGTACCGTATCCCGGAGCAGTCGATTGACTCGACGGCAAAGGCGGGGGCAAATATCGCCTCGGCAACAAACGCGGACGCAACCTATTTCAACCCTGCCAACATGTCGTGGATCGACGAAGGCTGGCTGACAGAATTAGACCTGACCTATATTCGCCTGGCATCAATCAGCTATGATGACGTACGCTCGCCGTTTTTCAGCGGCTCCACCGAGGATGAGAATTTTCTGCTGCCCACCTTCTTTGTGGTCTCGCCCAACTACAACAATTTCCGCTTCGGCCTCTCGCTGACGGCTCCGTTTGGCCTTGCCAAGCGCTGGAACGATCCCTACCCGGCAACCTTTGCCAAGAAATTCTCCCTGCAGGTGTTTGAGCTCAATCCGACCGTCTCTTATAAATTTAACCAATACGTCTCTGTTGCCGGCGGCGCCCGCATGCTGATGGCCAAGGCCATAGCCCGCAACGGCGGTGTTGTCAATCCGGCAGCGGGAATCGCTGTCGATCGCGATCTCGAAGGGAACTGGGAGATTGACTGGGGTTATAACCTGGCGCTTTCCGTAAAGCCCACCCAAGAGTCGAACCTGTCGATTACCTATCGCTCAAATGTTGATTTGGGCTTAACCGGGGACGCAACCCTGAGCACCAACTTTCCAGCGCCCTTCGTCTTCAAGTCCGATGGCAATGTAACACTTCCGGCACCGGGAGTGCTGTCCTTGTCCGGATCGTATACCTGGGATAAGCTGACCGTTGAGCTGACCTGGGACCGCACCTTCTGGTCGGAGTATGAGGCGCTTGATATCAAATATGCCGATCCTTTGCTGCAGCCGGTTCTGGCCTCGGTCTTTGGCCCACCGGTTCCGAAGAACTGGGACGATACCGATGCCTTCCGCATTGGCGTGTCCTATGAGTTCAATGAGATGTTCACCGGCATGGCCGGTTTTGGCATAGACAATAATCCCGTGCCCAGCCAGAATTTGAGTTTTGAGCTGCCGGATACTGATGCCTTGCTGTTCGCGATTGGCGGTCGCTATAAAGTGAGTGAGCAGATGGAGCTTGGTTTGAGCTTTCTGTATGACTACAAGGATGACAGGACGGTCACTAATGGCACGGTCAATGGCAAGTTTACCGATGCCGCGGCCATTCTTGTCACCGGCGGTCTGAGTTATAAGTTTTGAGCTCAGCACTTAGCCATTAGCAGTTTTTGGGAAGGTTGCTTCTTGGCATATGAGCCTGCCCGCTTGTAGCGGGTGGGCTCATACGGGGGTGTTGCTAAACTGGGTTTCTCATCAGCCGAGGCTGCCGTGTAGGGGAGGATCGCGACAGTAGGTTATAATCGCTTATGCTCACTGTCGCAGCGACGCTGCATACGCGGTTGGATCGATCGACCTTTGGTGAATATTGTGTAAATTGCATGGTTGCAAAGAGTTTTCCCCAAATAAAGAGATATCAGCCATTTCCTCGAAATTGAGACAATGTTCATGAGAAATCCGGGCTAAAGGGCTCGCATGTATTCCGGTTTGAGGCTGATCTTGCCTTGCAGTGCCTGTTCAATGCGAGCGAGCGTGGTTTTTTTGTCTTGCGGTAATTTTGCTTTTATCGGCAAGTAATTTGAGGCGTGATTGGCATGGAAATAGCCGTTGGATAATTCGGTGCAGGCAATCATCTGGCCGAGTTCTGCAAGCAGCTCTTGCGGCTCGGGCTGATGCCATGTTCCCTCGCACCATTGGTTGTAAAGTTTGGTTCCGGGAGTAAGCATCAGACTTAATGCACCTACGTATTCAGGGTCAATTGCAGATAAAACACGGCCAGTTTCCCGAGCATGGATAAAAGAGCGTTCTTTTTGAGCAATTCCGAGCAGAACGGTCACTGAGAGCTTTATTCCCGCTGAACGAATCTTCTTACCCATATCGGTCATGAGCTTAGCGTCGGCGCCTTTGCACATTTGTTTCAGTGTCGCGTCATCGCCTGATTCCAGTCCCATATATGCAATGGTCAAACCAGATTTGCGGAGCTCTTCAAGCTCTGTATGGTTTTTTCGTCTGATACTTTTGGTGTTTGCATATGTACCAACTCGCTGTACCCACGGCAGTTTAGTCCGGATTGTCGCGAGTATTCTCAAGAGACGATCTTGCGGCAGAATTAACGCGTCACCGTCGCAGAGAAAAAGTCGTTGCTGGTGACGGTAATGTTGTGCGGCAAAGTCAATGTCAGACATGATGATGTCATCATGTTTTATGGAAAAACGGCTGTTTTTGTACATGCCGCAAAACGTACACTTGTTATGCGAACAACCGGTTGTTACCTGAAGCAGGATGCTGTTGGCCTCACTTGGAGGTCTGAAAATAGTACCGTCGTAATGCATGATTATCCTCTGTATCAATCAATCTCATTGGCAGAAAAAAGCCTCAACATTGTAAAAACGAATGAAGCGAAGTGCAAGCATAGGTCTTATGGCTGGGTGTTAATATATGCATAATGGGCTTGATCAGGGTATCATAAGCGTGCGATAACGTTTGCTCTCAGGTTGCTAGGTCTCATTGTCACTACAAAAAACATGCTATGGATACAATAAACACTCCTTTTCCTCGTCTTTTCCAATCGCTTGATCTTGGTTTTACCCAATTGAAAAATCGCCTCCTGATGGGATCCATGCATACCGGTCTCGAGGAAGAGAAAGGTGGCTTCAAGCGCATGGCTTACTACTATGCTGAGCGTGCACGAGGCGGCGTCGGCCTTATTGTAACAGGCGGGGTTGCACCAAATCGTGCAGGCTGGATAGCGCCTTTTTCAATTCGTTTGAGCAAATCGTCACAGGCTGGTCAACACCGCTTAATAACTAATGCCGTGCACGATAATGACAGCAAGATATGTATGCAGATTTTGCACTCAGGCAGATATGGCTATCATCCGCTTTGTGTTGCACCCTCAAAAATTAAGGCACCAATCAACCGATTTCGACCCCGCGAGCTGTCGAGAAGTGGAATAGCCTCAACGATAAAGGATTTTGTAACATGTGCAGCTTTAGCCCGGGAAGCAGGGTATGACGGCGTCGAAATTATGGGCTCGGAAGGTTACCTGATTAACCAGTTTATCGTCCAGAAAACCAACAGGCGAAAAGATGAGTGGGGCGGAACGTTTAAAAATCGTATTCGTTTTCCTCTCGAAATTATTCGGGGTGTTAGGAAAAAAGTTGGTAATGATTTCATTCTCATCTATCGCCTCTCAATGCTCGATCTTGTCAAAAACGGGAGTTCTTGGGATGAGGTTGTTGAACTGGCAAAGCACTTGGAAGCGGCAGGCGTATCCATGATCAATACTGGAATCGGCTGGCATGAAGCCCGGATACCCACAATTGCTACCATGGTGCCTCGGGCAGGATTCACTTGGGTAACAAAACGGCTCATGGGAAAGGTTTCCATTCCGTTAATTACCACGAACCGAATTAATATGCCTGAAGTTGCCGAAAAAGTGCTGGCAGACGGATGCGGCGACATGGTGAGCATGGCACGACCATTTCTCGCCGACCCCTATTGGGTGGAAAAAGCCCAGGAGGGAAGAGCTCACGAAATAAACACCTGTATTGCCTGCAACCAGGCCTGCCTCGATCACATTTTTTTGCGTCAAACTGCATCGTGTTTGGTTAATCCCCGGGCTTGCCGGGAGACCATTGCTCCATTTGTTGTAACCAGCAAAAAGAAACACGTTGCCGTTGTGGGGGGCGGCCCGGCCGGGCTTGCCTGTGCAACGACAGCTGCTGCACGGGGACACAAGGTAACGCTGTTTGAGGCCGCTGCCGAGATCGGTGGCCAGTTTCGTCTGGCCCGGAATATACCGGGCAAGGAAGAATTTGAGGAAACACTGCGCTATTATGCTTGTCAGCTGGAAAAACACGGTGTCGATGTGAGAATGAAATGCCGCGCAGAGCTCAGCGAGGTAAAAGATTTTGATGAAATTGTCGTGGCTTCAGGAGTCAGGCCAAGAACGATAAGAATTCCAGGAGCAGATAACCCCATTTGTCTGTCATATTCCGAACTTATTTCCGGGAAGAGGCAGGCTGGTCGCCGTGTTGCCATAATTGGTGCCGGCGGTATCGGATTTGATGTTGCAACCTTTCTCGTGCATCACCAATCAACGGCTACCGAGTTGAATCAATTTATGTCTCAATGGGGAGTGGATATGTCACATTCCACCCCCGGCGGTTTGAAAAAAGCAGAATTTACTATTTCCGATCGGGAGTTGTATCTCTTGCAGCGGAAGAGTACAAAACCGGGCGCAGGTTTGGGTAAAACTACAGGCTGGATACATCGGTCTGCCTTGAAGAAGAACGGCGTCAAAATGCTCAGTGGGGTGGAATATCTCGGCATTACCGATGAAGGTTTGGGGATTCGCCATAATAACGAAACCTCTTTACTCTCTGTTGACACCATCGTCATCTGTGCTGGTCAGGTGTCTGAACTCGGCCTGGCTGATGAGCTGAAAGCTGGTGATGTCGCCCACCATATCATCGGTGGTGCGTCAGAGGCGGCAGAACTCGATGCAGAACGAGCAATATTGCAGGGCGTGACACTTGCTGACACCTTGTAGCACATAGCCTTGCATGATTTTAATGAACTCGCCTCTTGGAATAAAATAAGTGCCTGGAAATAATAGCTATTTTTCGCTTGTAGAGGCACTGATTTTATTCATTCATTTCACTTAAGAATAACAAAAGAATTACTGCGTTTTTTGTTGTGGTAAGGTTGTTATACCAAAAAAAAGATCATAAAACAGTGTATTCGATGGTACTGGTGTTCTGGTCAAGCCAGACATAACGTCGCTAAGCGCAAGATTTCTTTTTTAAAAATATCGTTTTTTGAGTAGAGTGAACAGGATTTGAAAAGAGGCTGCAAACTGCGTGTAATCTTGTGTCTCAGGAGCCCGAATGAATCAACGCCAGGTTACATTTCTGCCCCACAACAGAACCATCGAGGTCTCTGAAGGGGATAGTCTTATTCGAGCTGCGCTGCAGGCGGGGGTTCACATCAACGCATCCTGCGGCGGAGAAGGCGTTTGCGGCAAGTGTCGCATCCTGCTTGAAGAGGGAATGGTCTCCGAGGGGGTTTCTGAGCGGCTCAGCCAGGAAGATCTCGAAAACGGTTATCGTCTCGCCTGTCTCTCCCGAATATCTGAAGATGCAACGATTCGAGTCCCCGTCGAGTCGGCCATTGATCGCAGTGTTTTTGATAAACGTGTCACACCGCGCAGGACCGCTCGCATCAAACAAATGGATTTCGAGAGCCTCAAGGAACAGGGACTCTTTATT
>JABDPQ010000015.1 GCA_013042695.1 Desulfobacterales bacterium
TGCAAAAGGAAGAAAATGAAACCACGATACTATTCTTGCGCAGGGCAATCGGTTGTCTCGTTGATGGTTATGGGATAGAGCAGATCAGGGAAATACTCAACACCGAAATGTACTTTTTCAAATTGAGACGTGACGAACTTGAGCGAGTACTGCGTTCGATAGCTGATTTTTTCCCTGCATTCGGTATTATTGGATCTGTTGTTGGGCTTATAACCATGCTTGGAGGAATCGGTGATACTTCAGTAATCCTTCGGGCCGTACCAATTGCACTTACCTCGACACTTTATGGCCTGGTTTGTGCTAACTTCTTTTTCCTGCCTTTTGCGGCAAATCTTAGAGAACGAACTAATCATGAACTGCTTTTACAGAAAATCATTACCGAAGGTGTCATAGCCATCAATTCTGAGGTAAATCCAGTTGTGCTTAAAACTAAACTTGAATCGTTTCTCACCCCATCAGCCAGGCACCATGATCTCGTTTCCTATAGCAAGATTAGAGAAAGGTTCAATATTCAAACGCAAGAACTCGGCAGTGCCAGATTAAATTAATTTCTCTACTGAAGACCTTTTGGCTTTCCTTGTTGAATGCCCTGTAAATTATTGATATTAATATACTAGTTACCGGGCTACACCATACCGCTGCAAGCCACTTTTTTCTAAATAGAGGTGCACTCTCTTCTCTATCGTGGTACTTTTTCTCTTGCTGGTTCCAGGTGCTGTTGCATCTCTTACTTACCGTTCAATTCGGAGTATTTCTATGATCAAGGAACACATTATTTTCTTGCTGATGGGAGTTGTATCCATTTCCGGGTGCACCGCTGTAACATTTAACCAAGCTCATAAAAGTGGTAAACCACCACTGAAAGCGCGAGAGATATTCGAGTTGGTTTCTGGAAATTCCATTGAGCTGAACGCCTATGACTTTTCTGGAAAGATTTATTATGACAGCAGTGGTGAGATGGCCGGAATTGACAACGAGGGACAACGTGATACGGGAAATTGGGATATCAACGATCAAGACCAGCTATGCATGAAATTCAGACTCTGGTATTACGGAGACCTTAAATGCTACTCGATTACTTCACGAGATAATAAGCAACGTCTCAACTTTTATTCGACAAATGGTGCGTCATATTATACCGGTGTGGTATACACTGGCGATGTCGCTCAAATCAAAGCGATTATTCCCCAGAAGAAGGATGAGAAGTATCTTCGCAAGAAATTTGCTTCAGAGCAGCCATCTCCCTCAAATCAATCAACCAGCAACATACAGGAGAAAGACAAGCAAGCTACATCTCCTGCACACCGAAAAGATGCTGTAACGAGTTCAAGTTCAGGAGGGACGCTCACCCGCCTTGCCAGAAATTGTCCTGGATGCAATCTTTCTGGAGCTCAATTAAAAGAAGCTGACCTGGTAAATGCCAATCTGTCAGGAGCTGATCTATCTGGAGCTGACTTGCGCTATGCCAATCTCAGGCGAGCCAACTTGCAAGGAGCCAACTTGAGTGGAGCCCGCCTCAATCATGCAAATCTGCCAGGGGCCAACATGAGCGGCTGTAATCTCAGCTATGCAGACTTGAGTGGGGCCAATCTTCTGCTCGCAGATGTCACTGGTGCTGACTTGAAAGGCGCGATTCTTGCTGGCGCCTACCTGGAAAATATCAAAGGATTAAAGGACAACTAATGAGTGCAGAATTTGTTCATCTTCATGTTCATACTCAACATAGTCTACTTGACGGTGCAATCCGTGTTTCAGACCTTCTCTCCAAGTGCCTAGAGTATGGAATGGAGGCCGTCGCCATTACCGACCACGGCGCCATGTATGGTGCCTTGGAATTTTATGTCAAAGCAAAAAAAGCCGGCATTAAACCCATAGTCGGCTGCGAATTTTATGTCGCACCGGGCAAGCGTACGGAAAAAAAGTCCGGGGAGGCAGGACCTGCTTTTCATCTCATCCTCTTGGCGATGAATTATCAGGGCTACAAAAATTTAATGAAGCTCTCTTCAATAGCTCAATTCGAAGGCTTTTACTACAAACCTCGTATAGACAAAGAACTCCTCGAGCAACACAACGAAGGACTCATTGCCCTGAGTGCCTGCCTGCATGGTGAGATACCTTGGCTGGTGAGCCATAAAAGCTTTGAGACAGCGCGTATTAAAGCGCAGGAAATGCTGCGACTATTTGGCGACAGATACTACTTTGAATTGCAGGAAAACGGTATCCCTGAGCAAAAAATAGTCAATGATGGTTTGATCACCCTCAGCAATGAGCTTGGAATTAAACTGCTGGCTACCAATGATTGTCATTACTTGAATAGAGATGAAGCCTATGCCCATGAAGTACTCCTGTGCATACAGACCGGGAAAACCATCACCAATCCCAAGCATTTCAAATTTGCATCGGACGATTTCTATTTTAAATCACCCGATGAAATGAGAAAAAATTTCAGGTATTGCCCTGAGGCTGTTACCAATACCCTTGAAGTCGCAGAACGATGCAACCTTGAAATTGAATTTGGTAATTTTCATTTTCCCCGTTTTCCCATTCCTGAAGACGAAACGCTTGAATCAATGTTCACTAAGTCCTGCTTGGACGGTCTCCAGGAACGTTTTGGCGTTATGCGTGAAAAATCAGAGCTGACCCCAGAAAAAGAACAACGCTACACAGATCGACTTACACATGAAATTGATATCATCAATAAAATGGGATTTCCCGGATATTTTCTCATTGTTGCAGACTTTATAAACTGGGCTAAAGACCGAGACATTCCGGTTGGCCCGGGACGCGGCTCAGGCGCCGGAAGTCTTGCCGCCTATTGCATGCGTATTACAGATATTGATCCCTTGCCTTATGGACTTATTTTTGAGCGTTTCCTCAATATCGAACGAAAATCAATGCCTGATTTTGATATCGACTTTTGTCAGGAACGACGTGGTGAAGTCATTGACTATGTACGCCAGAAATATGGCGGTAACGATCATGTTGCCCAGATAATCACCTATGGCTCTATGAAAGCGCGAGGGGCTATTCGTGACGTCGGGCGCGCACTTGACATTCCCTTCGGGGATGTTGACAAGATTGCCAAATTAGTTCCTGAACAACTCAAAATGACGCTGAGCAAAGCAATCGATGAAGAACCAAAGCTTTCTGCTGCAGCCGACAGGGATCCACGCATTGCCGAATTGCTATCTATTTCGCACACTTTGGAAGGCCTTGCCCGCCATACCTCAACGCATGCTGCCGGTGTTGTTGTCTCCCCTGAGCCTATAGTGGAATATCTTCCCACCTGCAAAGGCAAGGACGATGAGACCATCACCCAGTACGATATGAAACATACTGAGATGACAGGACTGATCAAGTTTGATTTTCTCGGTCTCAAAACATTGACGGTTATCCGCAAAGCGCTGATGCATATTGCCAGT
>JABDPQ010000487.1 GCA_013042695.1 Desulfobacterales bacterium
CTTGACGGGGGCCTTTTAATGGGTGACCCCATTGTTTCGTTAGATTTTGCAGGGAATGTGAGCTAAAAAGCTTGCTTAGACAACTAAATCCGATACGAGCCGTCATGTGCAACTACAACAGGTTTTATTTTCCCATCTCTTGCGAGATCACGGTAGATTGTGAAAGACGCGCACGACAGACAATAAGCAAAACATGGCCTCAGAAAAAATGAGTATATTCAGATCTATATGGAGCCGCATTGGAGGGGGGTGGCGCCATGCCAGCAAACCTGAAGATGAACTCATCGATTATTTCGTTACTACCGTTGAACCAGAATTAAAACGAGTAAAAGGCTACCGGAAGAGGTTGCGAGAGCCGCTCCGGATATGTCGGGGACACTGTAAAAGCCTCGTAGCTGAAATCCCGGGACCAATCATTGTTAGACGCACAGAGCATTGTGACGATCCGTTTATTAGAGCAGCCTTCACAGGATCTAATCGTATTGAGGACCTTTTTGACCATGCAAATGGGACAATATCTCAAGCTAAATTATCCGGAACTAGGCGTTTTGCCCTTTTGACGATGACGAGCAGGGAAAAAACAATTTTCGGAAGAAAGCAGTTGGGAGACATGATGGTAGGTGACGCTGCGATGAGGACCGTAGATTTCAACGATCACAATATCGTTGGACTGGCGACGACACTTGCAAGTTCAAGGGAAGCATTGGAAAAGTATACTCTTGAGATAATTGCCGAAGCGGCTGCCCAAGAACTCTCAGCGATTAGGACCAAGCTTGTTGACCTCCGTCAACGTCAGGAATGGCTGCGCACCATGAATAAAATGTTTGGGACGGGGACGAGTGTGAACATGGGTTGTGTTTTTGTTCCATTTGACCCTGAAAAACAAAAAAAACAACAAGAAATCGAACAGTTAATGGTAGAGAACGAAGACGAAATTGCTTCCGCCAGAAGCGAGAGTGAAGCGCCGGAAAACTGGTTGACGATCGTTGAGAATTTTCTTTCAAAACCTGAGGATATATTGAACATGCGGCTCATTTCGCTCCGGTTGAACTGGAGCAATGTTTTGACGGATGACCCCAAAGAAAAAGCTGACACAATCACCTTTGCCACGTTTACATTAGCTGATGAAATGCAGCGTGAGGGGGTATTGATCGTTTATGAGTAACAATGAAAATTTTCAAAAACTTATTTAGGTCCAACTCAACCAGCTTCAGGGTAAATTCCAAGTCAATTAACATGCCATAACTGAGGACTTTCTTCATTGATAAGTGTTACCAGTTATGCCAATTGTCTTTAAAAGTAATCTCCTAGCGCTATATTTCGAATGATTGTCAATGGTTCCTCCAAGTAGGTTTCTCAGACGAGTTGTTGAAATTATTCCAATTGTAATTATGCATATGGAATCATTTTGTGAAAGGAGAATAACCATGAGAATGTTTCAACAACAAGTACCGCGATGTTTAACTGCTTGTCTTGCAAACACTAAAATAAAAACAGAGATACCGAGCGTGTTGTTTGGTCGATTGCTCCAGTTCCCCTTAGCAGCGATTATACCTGCCATAGCGCTCCTTTTTGTTCCGGGAACCTCTGCCTGGGCAGGTGAACAACCAAAACTTGTTCTGCAGATTACCGTTGATGCTTTGCGCGGTGATCTGCCGGATCGTTTCTCTAGTGCACTGGGCAATGGTGGTTTTCGTTACCTGATGGAGCAAGGTATCCACTACACCAATGCCAATTACCAACATGCCAATACCGAGACCATCGTCGGTCACGTGTCTCTTGCTACAGGCACGGTACCCGCTGCCCACGGCATGGTTGGAAATGTCTGGTTCGACAGGGAATTGGGCCGCATCGCCTATAATATTGAGGACTCGCGTTATCACCTGCTCACGGCTGGCGCAGATGTTGACAAGAAAAATGAAATTGATCCTACGCAAAGAACCGCTAAATCAGATGGCCGTTCGCCAGACAACATCCTGACCTCTACCTTGAGTGATGAAATGGCTATCCATTTTGCCGGGAAATCAAAGATTTTTGCAGTATCAGTAAAGGACCGTGGTGCTGTGTCGTTGGCCGGTCATGCCGGAAAAGCTTTCTGGTTCTCTAAAGCCAGTGGCGAATTTGTCACCAGCAATTATTACTACCAGCAATATCCTGACTGGGTGAACGACTGGAATGCTCGCAAGCCTGCCCAGGCTTATGCAGATAAGGCTTGGGAATTGACGCACGAATCATCAAAGTATCTATTCGGCAATGCTGATGACCGTGAGTATGAGACTGACTTTCCAGGCTTTGGCAGGACCTTTCCGCATGCCTATGGCAAAGCGGATGATAAATATTTTACTACTAGGTTGACCCTGAGTCCAGCAGGTGATGAATTAACCCTGGATTTTGCCAAGACTTTGCTGGACAAAGAACAGCTTGGCCAAGACGAAATCCCTGACTTTCTTGCCATCAGTTTTTCATCCACCGATTATGTTGGCCACATATTTGGTGCCTCCAGTCTTGAGATAGAAGATAACCTGGTGCGCCTCGATCGCACACTGGCGGATCTGTTTGCCTACATCGATAAAAAGATCGGATTGGCCAATACCTTAATCGCGCTTTCTGCCGATCACGGTCAGCCGGAAGTGCCGGGGCATCTTCACGACCTGGGCATTGACAAGGCACATTACTTTGATACCAAAACACTGGACAAGGCGCCGGCAATCTCGGCATTGAAGAAACAGTTTGGCATTGGAGAAGAGTTGGTAAAAGCATTTTTCTTCCCCTATCTCTATCTAAACCACGAAGTGATTCGCGCAAAGGGGCTGGATCACTCGACTGTGGAGCAAGCTGTCGCTGCCGAGCTAATGAAATTCAAGGGTGTGGCCTATGCGGTATCCAGTATGGCACTGCGCGAATCCAATGTTCCGGATACACTGTTGATGCGCACCATCCTGCACAACTTCCACCCAAAACGATCTGGGGATATCTACCTGGTGTTCGAGCCTAATATTTTCATCAACGACTTCGACGGTTTGACGGTGGCCTCAACTCATGGCTCGCCATGGCGCTACGACACTTTCGTTCCGGTGATATTTGCTGGTGTTGGCTTGAAGCCTGCCAGGGTGGACCGTCCGGTCACTCCCTATGATATATCTGCGACACTGGCAGCTTATCTTAAAATTAAGCCGCCATCAGGTTCTATAGGCATACCGCTTGCTGAAGTATTAGAGAAGTGAGTGAAAGAAAATGCAGGATAAGCCAGTAAATATCGAGGCACGAGGGCCTTTTAATGGGGACCCCACTACATTGTTGAAATAAATTCATGAAAGCGATTGTATACGCAAAATACGGATCACCAGATGTTCTTGAGCTCAAAGAAATTGAAAAACCTACACCCACGGACGATGAAGTCCTGATAAAAGTACATGCCAGATGTCGTGTTATCGGGCGCCCCGAAGGGCGGCGGGGTGAAGCCGGCCACCCAATGAATAAGATATTTTTTATCACGACAACAGATAGTTACTTGTAATTCGACACAAAGCCGTCACGGATTCAGGATAATATCTTGAAGGTAATCTTTTCCCTAAACGTTAACCCATGACAATTACCTACTATGATGCCGATCATTGGTTTGACGAGTTACGGATACTTGGAGCAGCACACAGTATCGGCGTATTATGATTA
>JABDPQ010000489.1 GCA_013042695.1 Desulfobacterales bacterium
GCATGGAGCGCCTCTGCAGCAAGCTCCTTACCGGTACCGGAGTCTCCAGAAATAAGAACCGAAGTATCTACCTGGCCGACATTTTCAATCAGACGATACATTCCCTGCATCACCTTGCTGGAGCCGATAAATCCGTGGAATGAGTTACTATCATTGATCTGGTTGTCCTGCTTGCTATCGGTGATGCTCCGGGCCACCAGCACTGCACCATTGTATGTCTCGTCAGAACTTTCGAGCGGTGCGGCATTAAGCGATATCATTTGCATCGAGCCATCAGGCTTAACGGTTTCAACCAAATGCTCACGAACAATTTGTCCGTCTCTGATTACCCTACTGGCATCTTTTGAACAGGCTGCACCGATCTCTCCGGGAATCTGGGATAAATTATCCGCCACCTCAGGATTAAAACTCTGAAGCCAGCGTTTTGCCATCGGGTTTGCCTTGAGGATATTCAAGTCGCTGTCAACCGCTATGATCGCGTCTCGAACCGAGCTGAAAATGGCTTCCAGATAGTGCTGGTATTTTTCGTTTCGTCGAACCAGTTCTTCTTTTTGAAGCTCCAATTCCCAGTACTTAAGAGCCTGCCTGACAAGACGTAACAGGGTATCCTTTTTTACCGGCTTGGAAATATAGTCAAAGGCTCCTAATCTTACGGCCTCAGATGCCGTTTCAAGGTTAGGAAATCCAGTTATCATCACCACAGGGCATTTAATTCCGGTTTCCCTGATGTAGCGCAGCAATTCTGTTCCTTTATCACTTTCAAGGACGATATCACTGATGATCAGATCAAACGTGGTCTCATTAATTGCCTGCAAGGCCTGTTCAAGCGTTGCAGCAGTGCGCACCCGCGTGTACCCTTCACGCGTGAGAAACATTTCAAAGGTGAGGCGGAGACTTTCTTCATCATCAACGATGAGGATGCTTCTCTCTAACATTGCGCCTCCCCAGTGCCTTTCTGATACTCGGGAATTTCGATAATCATATCAGTAAATTTGTTGAGGATAGAATCCACACTGAGTGTACCGCCGTGATTGTTTATAATCCCATAGCTGATACTCAAACCGAGACCCGTCCCCTGCCCACGGGGTTTGCTGGTAAAAAACGGTTCAAATAACTTGTCTAGAATGCCCTGTGGAATTCCGGTTCCGGAATCTTTGATGACAACCCGGATTACCTTGCCATTCGACGTTCCATGTGGATTACAGCTTATTTTCATCTTCTTATCTAAAGATGGTCCCGGATGGCGTTCGTTCAGGGCAAATCTACTATTGTTAATGATATTGAAAATTACCTGCTGAAGCTGCAGGTAATTTCCAATGAGCGGACAGGGCCTCTCAGAGAGTTCTGTTTCAACGCTGATACCATCTTTCGTCAGCTGATGATTTACCAGAGCCAGACAGTCGGTTATGACATCTCTGAAATCAATCTGTTCAAGCTGATCTCCAGATTCCCTGGAAAAAGAGAGTAAACTGTCAATAATTGTGGCAATGCGTTCACCCTCTTTGACAATCCTGCCAAGCAGTTCTGTTTGCAGACGATCCTCACCGGCATCATCGATCAGCAATTGAGCAAAATTAATGATGCCGTTAATCGGATTATTGACTTCATGAGCAACTCCTGCCGCAAGTTCTCCAATTGCAGCAAGTTGAGCTGTGCGAATGGTCTCAACGTTAACTGACTCTTCACGAGTTAAGCGCCGGGCTCTCAGAAGAAGCACGTAAACGTTCTGCTGTTCATCGGCAAGGGGACTGATGGTCAGATGATACTCCCCTCCGAGCCCTGGGAGCCTGGTATTCTCACTTTTACCACGACAGGTACGCAGGAATTCTTCCAACGGGCACTCAATGTGAGGCCAACGCCCGCCGTGTATAATCGCACACACGCCTTCGCCGATAACTTCCTGACGCTGCTTGTTTGCCGCATCCAGTGTTGCTTTGTTGACATCAATGATTTCTCCCTCGGGAGTAACAATCAGCACGGGATCTTGAATAGACTGAAATAACTCGATGCCCGCCTCTGCAGCGACAGAGCGTCCATCAATAGTGAGTTGGGCTATCTTTTCTGTATTTCGATGATCTGATGAGTCCATAGCTTTTTCTAGCAGTCAAACATTAACGGAAAGTAGTGTGACAGAGCAAATGAGCAATCTATGAGCCATCTTCCTTTCGCCACATATTGTAAACCTTATCACTCGTCAGATGTACAGAAATTTATGTCTCATACCCAGACTTGTTGCATCATTTACATTTAAGCTTATAATAAAATACTCAATATTAAAGTGTTTTTTTTGAGGCTCATTCGAGATGTAATCTGATGGAAGAAAGTAATATTTCCCGTCTGCGCGGTGCCGACATCGGCTATTTAACGATTGATCTACACGGTACAGTTAGATCCTGTAATGAAAAAGCTGCAGCTATTCTCAATAGAGAATACACGCAGCTTCTTGACAGCAAACTTATTGCAGTTCTTGCAGCGGATAAGCGCTTTCAAAAACTTCATGATCGCCTCGATAGAGGGCTTCATTTGCTGAAAAACGAAGAATTACAACTGGCAAATTTTCGTCCTGGCCACAACGAGGGTCTTACAGCCCGCATCGTCACCCTGCCGGATAGTAATGGCAAGATAGTCGGTGCCTATATTGGATTGATAGATGACTCCGAAGCAGTGACTGCACGGGCGCTTGTTCTTGACTCAATTGTTGAAGGTGTTTTCACCGTCGATGAGCAGATGAATATCACCTCATTTAATGCGAGTGCGGAACGTATGACTGGATGGACCCAGGAGGAAGTGCTTGGACAGCCATGCAAAACAATCTTTAAGTCCAATATTTGCGATGTTTCCTGCGCAGTTTCTAACAGCACGCGCAATAACTCCAATGTCTGCTACGATAACGATATATATATTACCAAAAAAAGTGGTGTTACTTTTCCCGTCTCTGTAAGTGCAACTCCTCTCGTTGACACTAACAACAATATAGTCGGTGGAGTAGAAACCTTCAGGGATATCAGCGAATCGGTAAAAAATGGTTTAATCATAAGCGCCGTTGCAGACGGTGTTGTTACTTTCGATGACAAAGGTATTATCACTTCTTTTAATAATGGGGCAGAGCGCATAACCGGCTGGCTTGAGACCGAAGTGGTCGGCCGGGTTTGCGACGAACTGTTTTTTGGTGCTGATGATGCTACAGCCTGCCCGATTACTGCTGCCAGCCAGGGAGAGCCATGTAATATCATCGACCAGGATGGCTACGTCACTGATAAAGACGGTTATAACATCCCGATATCAGTATCTATCACCCCAATGCTCGATGATCAAAAGCGAGCTATTGGCTGTGTCCAGACGTTTCGTGACAATACGGCCAACCTACAAAACAAATTAA
>JABDPQ010000491.1 GCA_013042695.1 Desulfobacterales bacterium
CATAAACGTTGTTAAATACCAGGCCTGATCTCAATGGATCAGATTCCATAAAAAGATGATTTAAACACTTATTGGTACAGAACCACGGTTTCCGTAGCCTCCTGGAAGGTGGTGATACCCTGGTAAATCTTTTCAGCAGCGCTGGTTTTGAGCAGTCGCAGCTTTCCCTCTGCACACAAAGCACCGCTGATCTCGTCGGATGAGCGGTTACTGAAAATCATTTCACGCACCTGGTCATCAATCATCAGGATCTCGAATATCCCCACCCTGCCCTTATACCCTGAATTCATACAGAGTGAGCACCCCCTGCCCCGGCTGAATTTGGGTTCAGGATAGTTTTCCAAACCCCAGAATTCAATCATCCCAGGCGGCGGCTCATAGGGCTCACTGCAATGCGGACAAATGCGGCGCATCAGTCGCTGGGCCGCCACTCCAAGCAGCGAGGCCGAAACCAGAAAAGGCTCAACACCCATGTTCTGCAGACGGCTGATGGTGCTTGTCGAGTCATTAGTGTGCAGGGTAGAAAGAACGAGGTGACCGGTCAGGGCTGCCTGGGTGGCTATATGGGCAGTTTCATTATCACGGATCTCACCGACCATAATAATATTGGGATCCTGGCGAAGGATGGCCCGTAAGCCTGACGAAAAGGTCATGCCAGCCCTGCGGTTCAGCTGCACCTGGCGGACGTTTTCCATTCTAAATTCCACCGGGTCTTCCAGGGTGACGATATTGGCTTCCAGCGTCGCTATTTCGTTTAGTATGGCATAGAGGCTGCTCGACTTGCCACTGCCAGTCGGACCCACGGAAAGAAACATACCGTAGGGCTGCCGCACCATATGCATGAGTTTTTTGCAGTCATCCTCTTCCAGTCCCAATTTTTTCAAAGGAAGGGCGCCGGCGGAGACGTAGAGAAGTCGCAGGACAAGGTTTTCCCCGTAAATAGTCGGCAGGGTCGATGCCCGGACGTTAATCTCCTGTTTGTCCACTTCGATATTAAACCGGCCGTCCTGGGGGATACGGGTGTTGGCAATGTCCATCTGTGCCAGGATCTTAATGCGCGAGATTATGCCTCCAAGTGTGGTTCGAGGTGGAGGAGGTATTTCATGCAGCTTGCCGTCGATGCGAAGGCGAATCTGGGCTTTCTTCTGTTCAGGGCTGATGTGGATATCACTGGCTTTTTCCCTTACAGCCTGGCGCAGAATAGAATTGGTCAAGCGAATCACCGGAGCTGCATCGACGTTGTCCGCCAGTACCCCAAAGGTCTCCGCCCCCAGCTCGGCCTTTGGGCTGACCTCTTCCAATGTCATGTCTCCGAGGCTTTCGTCCATATCAGAACGGATGCCATAGATCCCGTTCATCAGGAGGTTGAACTCGCTTTTTGAGCAGATAAGCGGTTCCACTTCCATACCGGTGTGCCGTTCAACGAGGTCCAAAGCGGCGATGTCCATGGGGTCGACCATGGCAATTTTCAAGACAAAGGCATCCTGCTCGAGCGCAACCAGCTGGTTTTTAAAAGCCAGAGAGTGAGGAATGATCGTTGCCAGCTCCGGTGCTGTGGAAAATTTTTCTGAGTCATACTTCTCTATCTGGAACTGTCGACTCAGAGCGGCAATGATCTGATCCTCAAATACAATGCCGTTTGCTATCAGGTAGTCACCAAGCTTAAGGCCACTTTTTTTCTGTTCAGCCAGACTCTGGATGAGTTGCTCTTCGGACAACAATCCAGCGTCTATTAAAATTTCACCTAAACGTTTTCTTACTTTGCGCAAAACGGTTTATCCTCGCTCAAAGAAAGTCTCGAGGGATGAAAATCTTCTGATAATCATTGAACTTCTTCAGATATGATAGATTCCGGAGGCTCAATTTTTGCAATTTTGCCATCCTCGTTTAAAATTTTTGGGGTAATGAAAATAAGAATCTCCTCAAATTGATTGGACCGTGAGTCCTGACTGAACAGATGGCCGAGGACAGGAACGTCCTTAAGGTATGGTACGCCAATATTACCGTCTGTTTTCAGGTCTTTTGATAGACCTGCGATAACGACGGTAGTACCGTTGCGCACGATGAGTTTTGTCTCCGCCAGTTTCTTGATAATAGTCGGGTTACCCAGCACCGTGTTGGTGAAATCGACCCGGTCATTGGCGGTCTGCAGATCGAGTCTCACCATGCGGTCGGAGATCACATGCGGTGTTACCGTGAGGCGCAGCACGGCATCTTTGTACTCAACCTTGATGTTATTATTTTTATCAAGGGTCTGGAACGGAACTTCAACACCACTTTCAATATTTGCCTTAATATTATCAAGGGTCGCGATAGAGGGCTGTGAAATGATATTTACCTTTCCCGCCTTCTGTAGGGCGGAAAGCTGCATGTCAAGAATGTTTCCGGCCATATTGAAATGCAGGAATCCAGCCGCAGCTGGGTTAACCGAGCCAATGGCTGCCGCCGGCAGATCAATTCCAAAACCTTGGCCACCAATGCCACTGCGATTGGTGCCATAGACGCCGGGGTCATACTCTACTCGTTCGGTCTCCTCATTATACGTTCCGTTGATACCGCCGGGATGGTAGGCCATGGACTGGCCCCCGTAACCAAGTTCTTCCACCAGCAGCCAACCCCACTGCACACCAAGCTCTCGAGCCGTGTCTTTATTGGTTTCTATGATATGGGCATCGATGAGAATCTGCGGGGTTGGACGGTCTAGCTGCGCAATATGGTCGAGCAAGTTGTTGATGTTGTCTTCGCTGTCCTGAATGATCAGCGAGTGGGAATGGATGTCAACTGATACCGACCCGCGCGGCTCGCCATTTTTATCTTTTCCGAGCAGAAGAGTGATCGATTCGGCAATTTTATTCGGATCAGAAAATTCAATGGGCACAATGCGATTGACCAGCGGGGCCACCTGCCGCTGCTCCATGAGCAGAGTCTCCCGCTCCACCTGCAGCTTGAAATCATCCAGAGACTGGACTCTGAGAAGTTCGCCCTCTTTGGAGAGAAACAGCCCATAGGTCTTGATTATTCCAAGAAATACATCATTCCAGGGGGTATCGATAATATGGGTGTTAACCAGCCCTATGACACTGGGATTGATAATGATATTCTGACCCGCGATTCTACCGAGTGCTCGTAGCACTGTTCCCAGCTCGGCATCAACAAAGGTGATAGAGATTTTTGTGTTTGGCAGTTCGTCTGGGTTTACCTGGCCTTGTCTAACCGGCACAGCAGCGGGTGTGATGACTGTCTTTTTGAGATCCTGTTTTACGGTTCCTTCAGATGTGATGCGTCTGGAACTAATTGGCACCGTCGGCTGAGAAGTTTCCGCTTTGGCTTTCCATTCTTCGTAAACTGCATCTTTTTTATCCGCCGGGGTAGCACAGCCAAAAAGAAGAAACAGTGATATGAGTGTTGTGGCAAGCAGAAATCGACACAATTCTTTGCCGTCGGCGAGCATGAGTTTATTATCAACTGAGAATGATTTCATTATTATTCAATATTTCTAAAAGGAACATGCGTCGGTCTGCCGTTCTTTTCCATGATGATTTCCATTGGATCTATTTCTTTTACCAAAAACCCCTCTACCAAGTCTCCAATCCGGTATTCGATGCCATTGATGACGGCAAAAAGTTTCTCTCCCATATTCATGTAACCGGAATAGACCATGGCCACATCTTCCATTGCAGGAGTCCCCTTTTCAAGCTCCTCGTCATGTTCAATAGAAACAACATTTACAAATACGTTTTCAGGCCATACAGCAGATACGGCGTTGAGAATATCCATGGCGTTGGCTTCATGCTTGCTGGATACACCTGCGTTGAGCTCCTCTGAGATGAGAGAGAAGGTCGCTTCTGCCATTGCTCCTTCTCCGCCTGTGGGAGTGCTCTTGATTTTGCTGCGCATGAAATAATCGACCGAGCCATAGATAAGGCCGACGACAGCCAGGGAGATAAAGATGAGTTCCCTTTTTTTATGTGATTCTTTCGCCATTGCAGATCATTTAATGTGTACGGTAAAATCGCTTTCAAGCTGCAACCCTTCTGACTCAGTACTCACGAAGATACGCTGAAGACGTTCGACATAGGGCAATTGCAGAAGAGAATCCAGCATGTTCTGGAACCCACTCATGGAGCCGTAAATGGTGGTCCCAATCAGCATAGTTTTGGAGTTCTGTCCCATGGATTCCAGATCGGGTCGAACCTCAGCAAGAAGAACGCCAGCCTCAGCAGCAAGCATGTGCAAATCCTCAAGTACCTGGTCTGCTTGATCGGATGACAGTGGTTCAGCTGCAACCGGCAGAGGTCCCGTGGTTGTCTCAAGCCCTGTGATCCGCTCGAGAAGTATTTGCCTCAACTCCGCTGCACGCTCAAGAACCTCGACTCTTTTCTGGGTATCGTTAATCTTCCGATCCATTGTGGCTTTCTGTTGGATCTGAAGTACAGGGCCCAAGACAATCACCGCCAGGGATATACCAACGCAGCAGCTTATGACGATAATATTGCCCCTGCTAAGATGTGGAATACGTGCTGCCATGGCTCAAGTCTTTTTCTTCTCGCTCAATTTAATCTCATCAACAGCTGCCTTCACCTGAACAGTGAAACTCAGCACTTCGTTATTCATATAAATATCGGTAGCTTTTTCTACAACAATAGCGGAATCTATAAAAGACGACTGAATAATTTTACGGATGTATTTTGCAAGGATGAATTCCATGTTATGACGATTTCCTGTAACAATTCCTTGCAAGGTAATTCTTCGTATACCATACTGGTCACTCTTTGAGGGTGTAGTTATTTTCTGGTCATCAAGGTCAAAGCGCAGCAGCTTTATTTCAGGCGGAAGGGAAAGGGCTATCTGCCCAAGAACAGCCTTAGGCAGGTAGCGCTCAGCAAGTTTTGTCACCCTGCTGCTGTTTTCTTTCAGCTTGCCAAGTTCGGTCATTAAGACAGTGTTTGCCTGAGTCTCATCAGCGAACAGTCCCTTTTTCAATTCAGAGTTGACGATCTGGAGGCTGGCCTGTTTCTCCTCTATCTGTGTATTTTGCCATAAGAAGATAACAGTGCAGGCGATCAGAATAACCGCAGTGGAGAGAATCGAAATTTTATTAACTCTTGCCTCTTGTTTTTGTTTTTCTCTGACAGCACGGGGAACAAGAAAGTTCCTTGTCAAATCAGGTTCCGAGAGCGCCATATCGAATGATGCTGCTAACCGGTAACCGCCACCAGCATTATCAACCTGAGATATCGTTATCGGCCTGGTAAGAGTGGCAAAAGGTGCATGAACAAGGCAGGGTATACCTATTTCCGAGGAGAGATACCCTGCAAGTCCGGTATCGAAAAAGGAAATCCCAGAGAGATAAATCCTGCTGCAGCGAGGAATTTGGAAGTTATTCTGATAGTAGTCAAAGGTCCTTTCGATCTGCCGGATCAGACGAACGGGCGCTGGCAAATCGAGGGAAAAGATATCGGTTTCACCATCGGTGAACAACCCATATCCCCCTGCAAGCGACGCAACTTCCCGGTCCTCTGCAAGTATCAGGTTCCTGCATTGTTCCTCAGTCAAAATGATGCCGCGAGACACGGCCCACTCCATGAGTGAATCAATAAAGCTTGAGATACCGGTTTTTATATCTCGGGAAAAGACCAGTGTATTGCGATAGTAGAGTTCAATAAAAGACTTGTTCTCTCCAAGCACCAGTCGCGAAAAACTTTCATCCTCGCAGGTAAAGTGATTCCAGCGAATTTCATTCTGCAGGGCAACTGAAGGTGTGCTCACTCCGGTTAGGGTGAAGCCCATTTTTTTGAAAATATCCACCAGTAGTTCTATTTCCCGGCGGCGCGCCAAATAGACAATTGCCAGGAGTTTGGTCAAAGAATCTTCTTGAATCTCCTTGACCAGATCAAAGTCCATAATGGTGTTATCCTTATCAAAGGACTCCCCCTTTTGCATACTCCAAAAAACCGCGTTGGCAATCTCATTTTGCGGAACCTTTGGGATGGTCACATTGTGCATCTTCACCGATTCTCGGGGAATGCCGCACCAGACATTCGGCTTTCTAATTTTACCGCAAAAATTGCCAAGCTGTTTTTGCAGAAAATGACCGAACCATGGAGCAGCGAGAAGATCTGCCAGCAAGGTTTCTTCATCCTTGAATGGTCCTGTATCGTAAGGAACAAAGCGGACTGACGTATGTTCGATAACTTTACTTGATGCCTTAATCATGGCAAGACAGATGCCATCACGCCTCAGTTCTATGCCAATGGTAATCTTTTTGTTTTTGGAAAAAGGCAAGAGCATGCCCCGCGACCGCGTCTTTTTCTGCGATTTTTCTGGTGCTGCTGAAATTGATACGTCGGCATGTTCCTGCGACATGGGTGGTCTCAGCGCCGACGCAGCCTTGACTGGAGCATCGATTGGTGTGACCAGCGAGAGGGGCTCCACTGACTCCAAGGTTCTGGCTGAGAAATCACTCTTGTTGCTGGACTGGTCCTGTCTAATGCGCTGTAAGAGTTTTTCAGTAGAAGTTATATCAAATTTTTTCGTCATTTGAATTTTTCAAGTGCTTGTCGACGTAACTTAATCTTGCTGATACACTCGCTCATTTTAGAAAACAGCATGTTACACATGATGATGATATCAAAACAGAAAGTTAGAAGTCAATTTTTCATTCTGCTGTCTATAAAAAGCATTACTCTGCGATAATATTTAGGATTCAGGTATCTTCCCTCCCTGGATGACCCAATATCCCTGCCACCTTTACTCTCCTCTCTCATCTCTCTTATCGGACAGCTAAGTAAATAAGATCAGTTGAATTTTATAACTATGAGGGAGGGGGACGCTCTGGCTTGATAAGATTTCAATCCGACGCCTAGGATTGCCTCAGCAACACTTGATATTGACTTCAAAGGGATGTTTGGTGGCAGGTAAATTTATGCGCTCCGGGCAACAGTAATCCCTGCACATATGAGAAACATCCAGACGATATCGATCCCGATTGATGTGTTATAGAAGATGAGGATCGTAACGGATTTTAGCTAATAGAGATTTACGCGAGCTCTGGGCGCATTGCAGCGAGATCTGCTTGAATAGGATAGTAGTTTCTGCCTATCTCGCTCGTTGCTGCGCAGAGAAAAAAATATTTAGTCATCCATTTTCTTCGCCTTATCGATGAGCATTACCGGAATATCATCGACTATTTCATACAAAAGCCGACATTTTTCGCACGTCAGGCCTTGTTCATCTTCCTGAAGTTTCACCGGGCCTTTACATTGGGGACATGCGAGAATTTCGAGCAGATCTTTATTAATCATTTCTTATCACCATGTGGTAATGTCATTGCATTTTTTAGAAACAATGGAAAGTAGCAGTTGTAAATGAACACAACAGGAT
>JABDPQ010000492.1 GCA_013042695.1 Desulfobacterales bacterium
GATTTAGAAATGGTAAAGACCTGTTGCCGGAGACTACTATCACATGAAATTGAGCATGGAAGTTATCTAGGCTTCATTCCAGGAATTGAGATCTCGGCGAAAATTGCTGCGCGTGATGGGCAATATAAATCAGCTGCAATCCTATTTTTTAATGCACAGGTAATGCGGGCTGAACTGAGAACGCCCATTAGAAAAAGTGAGGGAAATAAATATCAGGAATTATTGAAGGATCTAAAAAGGAATTTGAGCGAGAAGGAGTTTTTATTTGCTCAAAAACATCGTTTAGAGGATAAGAAATTGTTGGCCCTGGCAAACCGCTTTATAAAATCGCAGTAAGATGCGTAAAGATCTTGTTCTATCCTGGCCCCAGACTATGACAATATTGCCCTTTTCTGTTGATAAAACCTGCTGATTTGTAAATTACCATAACTGTTTGTACATTATAAGAACCCTCTTTTTCAATAATAGCAATGTCAAGGTCTGTAAATCAACTAAATAAAAAAGTATGGAAACGAACCCATTAACCGCGAATACCAAGGAAGTCGATAGTACAATTTTAGAGGAATTCCGAGTCGGATTTGCTGGTTCAATATTCAGTTCTGATGACACGGAATATGAATCAGAACGGCAATTATGGAATAAAATGATTGACAAGCATCCTGGTTTGATAGCTCAGTGCACCGGAGTGCATGACGTTATCCAAGCAGTTAACTTCGCCCGAAAGAACGGGCTTTTGGTGGCGGTACGAGGTGGCGGGCATAATGTTGCGGGAAATGCCATGAATGATGGCGGTTTGGTAATAGACTTGTCGCATATGCGTACGGTTTTGGTTGACCCAAAAAACAAAACTGCTGTAATACAGGGAGGCGCTACCTGGGCAGATGTTGACCGGGAAACTCAGGCGTTTGACTTGGTTTGCCCGGGTGGAGTGGTCTCTGAAACCGGTGTTGGGGGGCTTACCTTAGGTGGTGGTCTAAGCTGGCTGCGCCGTAAGGTTGGAATGAGTATCGACAATATTGTGGGAGCCAATATGGTCCTTGCTGATGGGAAATATATTCACGTCTCTGAATCTGAAAATCAGGATTTATTCTGGGCGATAAAAGGAGGAGGTGGCAATTTTGGTATCGTAACATCCTTTGAATTTAAGCTCTATGATTTAGGTCCTGAGGTAATGTTTGTTTCCTGTATGTATCCTCGTGATGTGGGTGAAAAAGTGATGAAGTGGTGGGTGCAGTATACGCGACAGCTGCCCGATGAAATAACAAGCGATTGTATACATTGGTCAGTCCCTGCCCATCCAGCTTTCCCTGAGGAAATGCATGGTACGCCTGTAACAGTTTTAGCGGCCTTGTATTTCGGTTCAGCGGAAGAAGGTCAAAAAGTACTGCAACCTTTCCGCGAGGTGGCTGAGCCATTTTTAGATTTGAGCAATATTTACCCATACGGTGCTGTGCAGCAAATGTTTGATCCATTTTTGGAGAAGGGCGTTCTGAACAGCTATTGGAAATCCCTTTACGTAGATGATTTGTCCGAGTCCTTGCAGAAGTTGATTCTTGACAGGGCCAATCAATCCCCTGCCCCTCAATCATTGATTTCCATCCGGAATCTTCATGGGGCTATTGGCAAAGTGCCAACAGAGGACACGGCTTTTGGCGATAGAAGTGCACGGTTTCTGGTTAGTATAGACACGATGTGGGAAGATGCAAGCCAGAATGATCATAATATACAATGGACCCGGGATTTCTTTAAGGAACTTCGGCAACATTCAAAAGGTCAGGTCTATTTTAATTTTAATAGCGATATGAGTGGATCAGACCACCTTGCCAAGGATTCTTTTGGCGCAAATTATGAAAAGCTGGTAGCTATAAAGACCAAATTCGATCCACATAATTTCTTTCGCCTGAATGCTAATATCAGGCCTAAAGGTTAAGGTATTGCATAGTACATTAAGCATCCCATTGCCCTGCCAAATCTTTTTTGGTGATGATTCCTGCAAGCCTATACTCATCTACTACGGGTAGGCATCCGATCTTATGCTTTTGCATTAACTGAATTGCTTTCTTGATTTTGGTATTCGGATCAACCTTGATAACTTGGTCAACCATAATATCGGACACCCTAATGTTGGTCGTATCGGATTTCTCCTTTATATGGGCCTTCATATGGCTCCAAGTGAGCAGGCCACACAGTTCGTGATCGTCGTCGACTACGGGAACGTGATGGATATTTTTCCATCGCATGATGCTCGTGGCCATATCGGCCAAGTCATTTTCATTCACAATGAATAACCGAGAAGACATGAGGTGTTTCACCAAAAAAGCGTTCTGTTCAATTTCGAACCTCTTTTTTGTTTCAAGCATGGGCCAATCAGAGACCGGCCGACCCGTTTGCTGATTTTCGTATATTGCTTTGGTCAAGGTGACGAGTGCATCATCTTGCTTGACCTTTTTTTTAAGCGAACGATAGTTTCTGATATTCCATTCGGCTCCGTTAAGACCATTTGCCCTTTTTTCAATGACCCCCAAAAGACGTTCTATATCGGCCCTGTCAATGTCTGCCTTCTCCAATCC
>JABDPQ010000499.1 GCA_013042695.1 Desulfobacterales bacterium
TCAGAAAAAAGATTAGTGGAATAGTATACAGGCTGGCCGGTAAGCTATAGGAAACCTATACGCACCGGCCAGACCGTAGTCAGATGGAGGGCTGCTGAACGTTTACAGAAAAATTGCAACAACGAAGTGGAACTGAAGCGTTTTTAAGACGCCATCAATCTGCAGTTCCGAAAAAATATTATCTGGTCAGACCTGCACCTATCACCACGCGATGAATTTCACTTGTGCCCTCGTAAATTGTCGTTATTTTGGCATCTCTCATCATTCGTTCCACGGGGTATTCACGGGTGTAGCCGTATCCGCCAAGAATTTGTACTGCTCGAGTTGTCGCTTCCATCGAGGTTTCACTGGCAAACAGTTTTGCCATGGCAGATTCGACCGAGCAGGAAAGGTTGGCACTGGCACGATAGGCCGCATTAAAGACCAATAAGCGTGATGCCTCTATCTGAGTGGCCATGTCAGCCAGTTGAAAATGAACACCCTGGAAATTTGCAATGGGAGTATCAAACTGTTTTCTTTCTTTTGCATACTGAAGCGCCTCGTCAAAGGCCCCTTGAGCAATGCCAACGGCCTGAGCGCCAACTCCAATTCTCCCGGTGTCGAGTGTTTTCATTGCAATTTTAAACCCCGCGCCCTCTTCACCTAAAAGATTCTTTACAGGAACACGGCAATGGTCAAAGACGAGTTCCATGGTTGGCGAAGAACGGATACCCATCTTTTTTTCTTTTTTACCAAAGCTAAAACCCGGCATACCTTTTTCAACAATAAAGGCGCTGATTCCCCTATGTTTCTTGGCTTCTTTGTCTGTGCGGGCCAGGACCACATAGGTTTCCGCGTCTCCAGCGTTTGTAATAAAGATTTTTGTCCCATTGAGAATATAATCATCGCCGTCTAGTACTGCGGTAGTTTTGGTTCCTCCGGCATCGGAACCTGCTGAGGGCTCTGTCAGTCCGAAGGCACCCATTTTCTCTCCGGCTGCAAGAGGTTTGAGATATTGCTGTTTCTGCGTCTCGGTGCCGAAAAGATAGATTGGGTTGGCACACAAAGAGAGGTGCGCACACAGGGTAACTCCGGTTGAGGCACAAACCCTCGATAATTCCTCAACCGCGATAGCATAGCTTATATAATCAGCACCAGCTCCGCCATACTCTTCAGGAAAGACAATCCCGGTAAGACCAAGTTCACCGAGTTTATCGAACATTAAATCACGGTCAAAGCGTTCCTCTTCATCGCGATCGCTGGCAGATGGGGCAATTTCTTTATCTGCAAACTCCTTTACCATTTCACGAATCAGATTCTGTTCTTCAGTTAACTGGAAATTCATGATCACACTCCAAAAGATTTTTTTTGTTGGTCGGTATTGCCAGAAACCGGCAGAGTAAATCGACCTGAGGTCTATGAATGATGCATTCTATGCATCACTTTTTATAAATTCACGCAGTTGCGCTAATCTCTTGACTCTCCGGTTCGGTTACCACCCTTACTCTAATCAGGTAACGCGCCAAAGACGGGAGCAGCCAAAGGGCTCCAATCATATTCCAGAGGAACATAAAGGTGAGCAGAACACCCATGTCAGCCTGGAATTTGATCGGTGAAATAATCCAGGTTGTGACGCCAATAGCAAGTGTTAAACCGGTGAAAAAAACCGCCGTCCCGGTGGTTCGCAAGGTTTGCTGATACGCCTTGGCCAGTGAATACCCCTGGTTGAGAAACGATTCGAGCCGGCTGAATATATAAATACCGTAATCGACACCAATACCAACTCCAAGGGCAATAACCGGCAGCGTACCTACTTTGATGCCGATGCCCAGCACCGCCATCAAGGCTTGGCAGAGAATTGAGGTCAGGACGAGCGGCAGCATGATACAGAGTACCGAGCGCCAGGAGCGGAAGGTAATCAGACAGAGGAAACTGACCACCCCATAAACCATGACCAACATCAGAATCTGGGCCCGGGTTATGACCTGGTTGGTGGCAGCTTCATAGACACCGTTGCCAAAACCGAGGCTAAACTGAACGTCGGCATCATTGTTGTCCGCAGCAAATTGCTCAACAGCAGTAACAACTCTCTGCAGGGTTTCCTCTTTGTGATCTGAAAGTTCTACTTTCAAGAATAGTGCCGACTCCACGCCCAGGGTAGATCCGCCGGATATGTAGTAGGTCAAA
>JABDPQ010000506.1 GCA_013042695.1 Desulfobacterales bacterium
ATAATTACAGCGACATCTGTGTCCTGGTCAAGCCGTTCCAGGAAACAGCGACAGATTGTTGTCTTTCCGGTTCCAACATCCCCGGTAAGCAGAATAATGCACCCATCTGATGAGGCACCATAGTTCAAATGAGCCAACGCTTCCTGGTGCATCTCGCTCATATACAAATAGCGTGGATCGGGAGCTATGGAGAAGGGGTTTTCGCTAAACCCGAAGTACTTTTTATACAAGCAAACGGTTATCTGGTCAAAGCATACAGTGGTGTATTTATGAGGTGTTTTTTGACTCTCTTAAGGCCAGACCTGCTATTATAGGATAAATTCTTGCGCTTTGCTATTTTTCTTTGTTTTCTATTGTAATTGTTGCAATTAAGACGTAGCATTGAACCATTTTTAAGGTGGTCGACAATGTCCAGATTGTTGCGTAAAAACAATCTTTGCATGGTCTCTTCAAACGATTGTTTTTTTGTTGTGAGTGTCTGAAATGTTTAAAAAAACAGCCCTGGTAATAGTGTGCATTTTTTATGCTGTTTTACTGACACTCGTGTTATTGGTCATTCGATTTCCCAAAGATAAATTTCTTTTATTCGCAACCGGCAAAGTTGAACAGGAATTACCTGGGGTTAGCTGTACAATTGCAGATGTGTCTTACATATATCCACTGAGCTTGGGTTTTGACGCGATTCGACTTGCTGCTCCGGCAGAGCTCCTTAACGTCAACGTTGACAATGTCGTCATCACCCCGGATCCGAAAAATCCTTTAAAAAAGTTTGCGACCAGCCTTGAGCTCTATAGCGGCAGAATCGATGCCGACGTCACGTTTGACAGAGAAAGCGGTCTGGTTGAGTTACCAAAAATTGTGGCAACAGAAATTGATTTAGGAACTATTGAATCGCTTCGACAGCGCCTGGAACGTGCTATTACAGGCGTCGCAAGCTTTTCTGGTCAGTTCATCGGGCGTCTCGGAGAGTTGAGCGAAGGTGAGTTGTCGGGCAGTCTCGGTATCACACAATTTCAACTTCCACTTCGAAGACCTATTCTCCAAAGCGAATCAATACTCTTCGATGAGGTCGTTGCTGATTTTTCCAAAAAAGGCAGCTCTGTTACAATCAACAAAGGCAGCGCTTCGGGTCCTGCTTATGAGGGTGAATTCACCGGCCAGGTGCAACTGGTGCCGCAGCTGCAGGAAAGCCGCTTCGAGATAAAAGGAGATCTCGTACCACAGTCGGCTTATATGGAACAGAATCGTCAAGTGGCGCGTGCCGCTTCATTGTTATTTAAAAAATACAATACAACCAAAATACCATACTCAGTGAGTGGAACCTTAAAAGAACCAGTTTTTCGATTTGGAGAATTTCAATAGTTTTTTGTGACAAGGGCTTGTTCCATAAACTTCTCCGAACAGTGTGGTAAGGAACAAAACGTGGCAGATAAATTAGGCTCAATTTTACTCAAAAGAACGAATCTGACAAAGGGTGCTCTTCAGCTGGCCTATTCAGTGCAGGATAAGACAGGAGGTCGGCTTGGCGAAATACTGATTAAACAGAAAGCAATCAAAGAGCTTGAGCTTCTGCAGGCACTGGCCGATCAGTTCAGAATGAGCGTCTTGCCAGTTTTGCCCGCTGAGTTTGACACAGCCTTTACGAAAAAGCTTTCTATTTCCTTTCTGAAAAAAAATCTTCTTGTACCGGTCATGACAGAAGATGGGTCTTATGTTGCCATGCATGATCCGTTTTCTTTTCAGGCCCTTGATGATGTGCGTCAGCATTTAAAGATACCAGCCAGTCCGGTTGTGCTCAGTCCTCAAAGTGAAATTATCAAAACCATTAACTCGGCGTATGATATGTCACTTGATAATGCTGAAGAGGTGATGCAGGACATTGATGAAGATGATCCGGATGTACTGTTTTCAAAAATAGAAGAAATTGGTGATCTGCTTGATGACACCAGCCACTCGCCGGTAATCCGGCTGGTTAATCTGATGCTTTCCCAGGCGGTGCGAAATAATGTTTCTGATATCCACATTGAACCATATCAAAACAGTCTGAAAATCCGCCAGCGCCTTGATGGCATTCTCTATGACATGTTTACTCCACCGAAGCATGTACAGTCTGCTTTGACCTCCCGTATTAAGCTTATGGCCAAAATGGATATTGCCGAAAAGCGCTTGCCCCAGGACGGCCGCATCGAAATCAAAGTGGGCAACAAGGACATCGATATCAGGGTCTCGACGCTGCCCACCGCTTTCGGTGAACGAGTCGTTTTACGACTTCTTGACAAATCAACGGTCAGAATGTCCTTGACTGATCTGGGAATGTCACATGACAGACTCGCATTGTTCTCGCAAATTATTAAAGCTCCCAACGGTATTGTCCTGGTTACCGGGCCCACTGGGTCGGGTAAGACGACAACACTTTATGCTGCCTTGATGGCAATCAACAATGTTGATATCAATATCATTACCGTTGAGGATCCTATCGAATACAGAATCCCCGGTATCGGGCAGGTTCAGGTTAACCCTAAAATAGACCTCACCTTTGCCTCGGGATTACGCTCCATTGTTCGACAAGATCCTGATGTTATATTAATCGGTGAGGTTCGAGATTTTGAAACAGCGGAAATAGCCATTCAGTCAGCGTTGACAGGACATTTAGTGTTTTCCACCTTGCATACAAATGATGCGGCCAGCACCATTACCAGACTGCGTGATATGGGAGTTGAGTCCTTTTTAATTGCCTCATCAGTGAATGCAATCCTGGCTCAAAGGTTGGTACGAATTATCTGTGAGGACTGCAAAGAGCCGTACATACCTGATCCAGTTGAATTGGAACGAATTGGCATTTCAATTGACATGCTCAGCAACAAACAGGTTTATCATGGAAGTGGATGCGAAAACTGCCATCACACCGGTTATAAAGGTCGAAGCGGTATCCATGAATTTATGATCGTCGATGACAATATAAAAAATATGATTCTGAAAACCTCCGATGCCAATGAGCTGAAAAAGTATGCTCAGGCACAAGGCATGCTGACGCTTTTACAGGATGGAGCTGACAAAGTCTTGAATGGCATGACGACAATCGAGGAAGTTTATCGTGTCGCTCAGCAATAACGTAAGCTATTTTGGCCTCGCGTGATGATTATCAGGTATATGCAATAGTTATCAGGCTATCTCTTTCTCTGAAGCAGCAGATTCTTCACGGCAAGCAGATGCAGTGTTTTTAAGAAAGTTGGCAAAAACCAGGTAATGATTCGGCAATGTGCGCTTTCTGGTACTGACCATATAAAACGATCGTTTCATCTGAAGATTTTTTATTTTTATTTCCTTAATCCTACCGTCAGCAAGTTCGTCGCGAATTGCTCTTTTTGAGATGATCGATATGCCTAAATTAGATTTTACCGCCTCTTTGATGGCAGTACTCGATCCGAGGGTTGCCCTGACCTTGAGTTGTACCGGGTTGATATTGTATTGGTCGAGGTATCCGGCAATAGTCTTTCCCGTTCCAGAGCCCTCTTCTCTGAGAAGGAAATCAAATCTAAGTAGATGTCTCGGTTCAATCTCAGCGGGTATATCTTTGCTCATTGCTGCCGCGAGTACAAGCGTGTCTTCGACCAACGGGGTGTATTCGAGTTTACTGGAAGATGTTCGGGCTCCGACGACCCCAAGATAGAGCCCATGGTTTAATATAGTTTTGACGATTTCGGCAGAGTCACCGATTTTAACTTCAAAAGATACATCAGGGTAATTGTTCTTGAAAGATGTGGCGTAATCCGGCAGAAGATATGCCCCAGGAATCGTGCTTGCTCCAATGATCAGCTCTCCTGAGACATGATCAGTAGCAGTAGCCAATGTCTCTTCTATTTTCTTCATTTCATCAAGAAGTTCCATTGCCCGAGGAAAAAGAAGTTCGGCTTCTGGGGTGGGCAGGATAGAACGACCAAGACGATCAAAGAGTTTACAGCCAAGTCTATCTTCAAGATTGCGCATGTGCTCACTGACGGTAGGTTGGCTGGTAAAGAGAATTTCAGCAGCCTTGGTAAAACTTCTGGTACGGTAAACAGCAGTAAATATTCGTAAATGGCGAGTTTCCATAGCAAGTAACTCCTTACCCTGATGTATAAGAATCAATTATCAAATCAATAGTAATATCCAATAACCACTGGTCTACTATAAGAAGAGCTGGCTTAAAAAGAAACCTTCATAAGCCTGAAAGGTATAGTGTGCGGTTGCCCCTGTTCCGCTATTGATAAGAGGTTATTGACAAATATTTGTACTATAGGCCAAATTGTCTTGTAGTTTTTAATAAAATGTTCCATGGTATACTTGCAATTCTTCATCTGGGAGTAGGGTATGGAACTAATTGAAGATAGGTTTTTTTATCAGGCATCTCTTACTCTTTGCAAACATCTGCGCATTGATTCATTGCTCGCTGACAGTCGTCGGCTATTGCGGCAACATTCTCCGATTGACACGCTCGTTTTTACCATTTTTCACCTTGACAGATCAATTCTTGAAACCGTTTCCATTGCTGATCACACAAGCGTTCGCAAAGTCTCAGTAAAAATTGCTGTATCTGGAGAAATTGCCAAAAAGATTAATGAGATAGGGGCACCAATACAGGTTGCCCGGAGGTCATCATCGCTGTTACCGGCTAAGCTTCTGACTCGAAAAGGAATATTAGCCGGCGATGCCTCGGTGGCGATAATACGTCTTGTAACTGAGAGCGGTATCGTTTGTTTGCTTTTTTGTGCCTCGCAAGCCGGGCAAGAAATAGTGCGAGAGCATGGGCCCTTATTGACCGGATTGAGGCCCATTTTTACCGTCGCTGCAGATAATTGCCTCAAGGCTCAAAAGGTTTTATTAAAGCAGGAGGAATTGCAAGAGGACATCGGCTTTCTCAGTTCCTTTCACCATGATCATATTGGCACTGAAGTAGTGGGTTCCGATATGGGACTCAGGTTGGTAATGGCGGAAGTTCGAAGCGCTGCAGCCAGTGACGATCATGTTGCTATTAGCGGCGAGCAGGGAGTTGGAAAAAAATTCATGGCCCAGATCATCCATCAATTGTCAGTACGACAAAACCGCCCGTTTATCGAGATAAATTGCCATAGCACCTCTGCGAGTCAGCTTGAAAAGCTTTTCTTTGGCAATGAAACCCATATGGTCCACCAGCGTCAGGAAAAAGATAAAGGAATGCTCGCTCGTGCAGCAGGAGGGACTGTTTACCTCAAAGGCGCAGAGAGAATATCTGAGAAATTACAAAAAAGAGTACAAGAGGTAATCAGAAACAAGGTATTGAATCGATGCAACGGGCAGCAGCAAACTCAGTGCGATATACGGTTTGTCACCCAGCTAAGTCTTGATGGTCCGAGCAAGAATCTATTACATAGGGAGCTCGCTGCCAATATCATTCATATTCCCCCCTTACGAGATCGCAAAGAAGATATTGCACGACTCGCGGTCTATTTTGCTGATCAGGCATGCTATAAGCTGAATAAAAAGCCTGGCATGATTTTTGACAGGGAATCGTTGACACAATGCCAGACATATGATTGGCCGGGTAATGTATCCGAGTTACGAGTAATGGTCGAGCGGGCGGTTTTGCTGGCCGAAGGAGACTCGTTTGCTCTAAGAGAACTTACCCATAGTGAAGAGATTGAAAATGATAACGACGAGAGTGGTGATGAGGAATTAAATTTGGATGCTGTTATAATCAAACATATTTCTCGGGTTATGCACCGCACCAGAGGGAAGATAGGCGGGCCTGAGGGGGCTGCTCATCTTCTTGGTATAAATCCCTCCACACTGCGCAAAAGGATGCGTAAACTGAAAATACCGTTTGGCAGAAAAGCCTCCTATTGAGATTTCCGAAGATTTCCTGTCATCAAGCAAGACCGTGGCTCGCCATAATTGCGAAACAAATCGTCTTGCTCTGGGTTTTGTCAGAGAAGCAATCAGCCGGATCTGACGGTCTGCTTATTAACAGCCCGTCAGAGGTGAAAGGTGAGTTGTCAGAGCCACTTGCAAAACGCCCATTTCGTTCAACCTCTACGTTATGCTTAAATTTTTATCCTTGGAATATCAATTATATGCCTGCGGTAAAAAATTTTCGCATGGTTTGACTTTGAACGAAAATCATCATTTTGCAAAAGGCTCGTCAGTTATTCAATATTGGAGAAAATACCCTGCACACGGCGGTTCAGAGCACGTCCCTCAGCTGTGTCATTGGTGGCAATTGGATCTTCAAACCCGAAGCCACTAAGGGTAATCCGGCTCTCGTCGATGCCTTCTTTTTCAACAAGATATTTACGGACACTTGCAGCTCTTCGATGTGAGAGTTTCATATTATACTCGCGAGTACCGACACTATCAGTATGACCTGCCAGTACCACCCTGGCTTTTGGATATTCCTTCATGAATGCGCCAACTTTTGCCAGCACCTCATGGTACTCAGCTTTGACGTCTGATTTATCAAAATCAAAGAGAATGTTCTGCCATTCATAGCCGAGAGAAAAATCGGTTGCACCCACAGGTTTTTTCTCAACAACAGAAAATAGTGAATTGGTCATCCATTCTGGATTTCCAAGAAGCTCATCTATAGACACCATGTAAGAGCATTCGTTAGCCGAAGCGATTGCTTTGATTGCCTTGAAACCCTTCTTTTCAGCACCTGTATTTACGACGGCAAAACAGAGATCATGGCGCAAGGCAAGACCCTTGGCCAGAGCACCTGGAGACTTTATCGATTCTACAGGGGTATATTGACCATCACTAAACAGGAAAATAACTGTTTTTCCAGACATTTTAGCGAGTACTTGATCAAGTTCGGTAAGACCCTGCTGGAGTAGCGTTGCGCCTTTGGGTTCGCGCGGCATGAGACTGAGTGTTCTACTGAAACGTTTCTTGTCGTATTGCTGCATTGGGTAGTAGGTGACAAGATTATCAAAGCCATTGGCGGGAGTGAATGAATAGATTCCCGCCTGCCAGTTCATGTCTGGCAGGGTAGCATTTTTCTCAATAAGTATTTTACGTTGAGCGGCCAACTCAGTCATCACCGTTCCTTTGAGTATATCGCCCATGGAGCCGGATCTATCGTAAAGAATAATGAAATTATCTGCTTTTCTTACCAGATATACCTCCGAACCGCCTCCCATCGTTTTGATCTTTGCTGTCTGAGACGAGGCTGCTGCCGGTGATACACTGAGTACAACCAACAAAATGGTTAATACAGTTTGCTTAATCCGCATGATAATTTCCTCCAAAATGGCAGTTCAGAATACAAGAACGATGTGAGTTGAGTGTAATCTATCTTGCTGACATGAGAAGCATCATCTGTTAATCTCATGTTATGTCGTTGTAAATACTTTCATTATACTCAAGGCGAGCATGTCGTCAAGCAGGGAATTTTAGGAATCACAACCACGAGCGTGCCACACTGCCTGCCGTGCCGGAATATTTTTTTTATAGTAGGAACTCCCCCGGCCTCGTTGTTGGCTTCTCGATATATTTGGCATGCATACTCAGGTGACTAAAATCAGGGTTACGAGTTATATCTGCTGGTGCAAATCACGCAGTTCTTCGAAACATTCATTTTTATAGCTATAGTCCAAGCCATTCTCGGCCTGGAGATGGTCATCTTTGAGAAAGTCAGCAGTTGCATAATCTCTGATGATTCGACCCCGGTGCATAACGATGGTTCGATCGCTCAGGCGGTTGATGAAGAAAAGGTCATGGGTTATCAGAATTCGGGCAATCGGAAGATGATCGAGGATGTCAATGAGTAATTCTTCACTTCTGGGGTCAAGGCTGGCTGTTGGCTCGTCTAAGATGATGAGTTGCGGTTTCATGGCAAGCGCTGCTGCAATAGCCAATCGTTTTCTCTCTCCGCCGCTCATATTGAGTGGAACCCGTTTTTCATAACCAGAAAGTTGAACGAGGTGCAAAGCCTCATCAACCCGCGCATCAATTTC
Organism: Desulfobacterales bacterium; assembly: GCA_013042695.1. Taxonomy (GTDB): domain Bacteria; phylum Desulfobacterota; class Desulfobulbia; order Desulfobulbales; family Desulfocapsaceae; genus JABDPQ01. Next base: position 7,971 of record JABDPQ010000506.1, read on the forward strand.
CTGCGGGGAAAGTTTCATCTGTTGAGGTCCAAAGGCCACTTCTTCCCAACATGATGGACAAAAAAGCTGATCGGCAGAGTTTTGGAAAACTATGCCTACATGCTGCCAAAGCTGTCTGCGATAATCTTTGGTTAACTGCTTTTCCTTGTAAAGCAGATAGCCATCTCCATGGTTAAGACCAATGAGACAGGAGGCGAGGGTTGATTTTCCGGCGCCATTCTCACCAATCAAGGCAATCGTTTCCCCCGGCCTGATACTGAAATTAATGTCACGAATTCCTGGTGTGTCATCTGGGTAGCTGAAGTCATAGTGCTGCATTTCAAGAAGTATTGACTCGCCTGAGGCTTTTTTAAGGTGCGATTTGTTGTTGTGATCATGGGTATGCGGCAGATGGTGGTGATGAGTTCCTGCAGGCTGGTGTTGGCCGCAGCAGCTGAAACGAAAATTGAAATCAAGTCCGTGATCGTGCAGTGCCTGTTGATGGCCAACGAGTTCGTGCATGCTGAAGTCATGATGCAGGTGTCCATTAGAAAGTACTATTGAACGCTCGCAGATGTCATAGAGAAAAAGGAGGTCATGGTCTATGACGATAAGGGTGCCATTAAATTCAGTTAACAGTTCTTTGAAAACGCGTTCATGATGCGGATCAAGATTTGCAGTCGGCTCATCGAGCACAAGCACATCAGGCTGCATAGCAAGAATCGCTGCAAAAGCTGCTCGTTTTTTCTGACCATAACTCAGTAAATGAGCCGGTTTGTACATCAGGGGTTCCAAGTCTACCGCAGCAAGGTATTTC
>JABDPQ010000507.1 GCA_013042695.1 Desulfobacterales bacterium
TCCCCGGGTTGGGTCCCGCAGTGAATGAATTGCTTCAGGATATACTTCAAGAATGAGTTCGGTAAGTTTGTGCAGTGCCATTGTGTCGCTCTGCAGGTTTCCTTCCAGAGTAATTCCGGCTCGCCGGGTCATAATCGTGATGCCATGATCACCCATGGTGCCGGATAGAATTACCGCATCCCCGGCAGTAGCCGTCTTGGACGAGAGATTGATATTGTCTGGAACGACTCCTATTCCTGAGGTGTTAATAAAAAGTTTGTCCCCTTTTCCTCTGGGAACAACTTTCGTATCACCGGTGACTATTGGCACCTCACTCTTTTTTGATGCCTCGCTGATTGAGATAATAATCCTCTCAAGATCGCCAAGATCCATTCCTTCTTCTAGAATGAGTCCGAGACTGAGACAGACAGGCGAAGCTCCCCGCATGGCCAGATCATTAATGGTGCCATAAACAGCAAGCGTGCCAATGTCCCCCCCTGGGAAAAAAAGTGGATCAACGACATAACTGTCCGTAGTGAATGCCAGACGACCATTTTGTCTCTCAAGCACCGCACTGTCCTCAAGGTCTCTTAAGATTGGGTTATCAAGATATTTGAGGAAGAGGTTACTAATAAGCTCCTGGCTGGCCAATCCGCCGCTTCCATGATCAAGAAGAATGGTATTGTCTGACATAGTTGCCCTATCTGGGTTATACATCTCTATTTCCGCGTAATCACACTACCTCATCGTGTCGCGGTCAGTAGTTGAGGTCTGCGGAGGAATCTATCTATGCGTCACGTCCATATTTATGATAAGCGGCGCAGGTGCCTTCGCTTGAAACCATGCAGGGGCCTACAGGGGTGGCAGGTTTACAACGGGTATCAAAAAGTGGACAGCTGGGGGGAGTTGTCTGGCCTTTGAGAATTTCACCACAGAGGCATCCTTTTGCTTCTTCTGCATCCGGAATAGTAATGTTGAAACGTTTTTGAGCATCAAAAGAGCTATATTTCTCTTTGATAGAGAGCCCGCTCTGAGGCAGCATTCCCAGACCGCGCCACTCCATGTCGGCTGGCTCGAATATCTCTTCTACCATCGCGAGGGCTCGCTGATTTGGTTCCCAGGAGACGACCCGCGGGTAGATGTTATCTACCTGCGGGTCGTTATTGGCAATCTGTCTGGCAAGCAGGATCAGACCATTGAGCAGATCTGCCGGTTCAAATCCCGCCACCACACAGGCAAGGCCATACTTGTCGACAAACGGCTGGTAGGCGCTGGCGCCAATGATTGCCGATACATGACCCGGACAGAGCAACCCGTTGATTTTGAGATCTGGATCCTGCATCAGGACATCGAGGGGGCCGGGAATTACTTTTTGTGTAGAGAAAACACAGAAGTTGGTTATCTCCTCGCGGTGAGCCGCGCGTATTGTTGCCGCAATTCCAGGGGTTGTTGTCTCAAATCCGACACCGAGAAAAACAACGATTTCCTCAGGGTTCTGTTTGGCAATGTCAAGTGCGTCCATTGGCGAGTAAACGATACTAATCTGTGCTCCGCGGGAACTGGCATTTGCCAGAGAGCCTTGCGTTCCCGGGACTCGGAAGAGATCGCCGAAGATAGCCACACGGACACCGGGTAATTCTGCCATGCTGATAAAGGCGTCCATATGGGAGGCAGATGTCACACAGACAGGGCATCCGGGTCCTGAGACGATCTCCATGCCTTGAGGCAGGATCGAACGAATACCATTGCGAAAGATTGCCATCGTATGAGTGCCACACACTTCCATGAGCCGAACTGGTTTGCTTATTGCTTTTTCCAACTCAGCGACAAGGGGCATGACCAGCGAACTCGTCCTGTATTCATCAATGTGCTTCATCAATCCCCTCCATGCATCAACAACTCCTTCGGCATATGAGAGGCCAGTTCCTTGATGAGGGCTATATTTCTTTTGGCTTCTTCCTCGACCAGTGAGTGAATGGCAAATCCGGCGTGGACGATTACATAATCACCTACCTGCGGCCAGCGGTCAACAACATCGAGACGAACCTGCTTACTGATTCCTTCCATAGTAACCGTGGCAATCTGGTTTTGGGTAAAATCATCAGGGTTGCCTTCGACTTTTTCAACTTTCATCGGTACTGCGAGACACATGTCGTAAACCTCCTATAACAGCCTGGCCGATAGAGATTCCTCCATCATTGATAGGGATTTGAGAGCCGGTGTGGACCTCAAATCCCAGTTCGGTCAGAGTAAAAAGCAAACCTTCCAAGAGAAGACCATTCTGCATACAGCCGCCAGAGAGAACGACGCTATATATCCCTGTAGATTCGGAAATGTTCTCGACGAGACGCGAAATGCAGCTGATAAGCCAGTAGTGAAACTGCAATGCTATTTCAGACTGGTCTTTTCCGGAGGCAAGATCAAGTACTACCTTTTTAACAAATTCCGATGAAATAATCTCCATTCTTTGATCTTTTTTGCGATGTAATAGTGCAAATTCATCAACGAGTGCTTCAGCCAGTTCATTTTTCCAGTTATCTGGTAAACATTTTCGAGCACAACTTTCGAGTTGCATAGCAGCTTGGCCCTCAAAACTTGAAAAATAGTTGAGACCGAGCAAGGCTGCGACCGCATCGAATAGCCTGCCGCAGCTTGTTGTTTTTTGGGAGTTGAAATTGCTCTCAAGCATTTGCACGATTATCGTTCTCTGCGCCTTGTCAATACGCTCAAGCAGCACTGAATCAGCGGCCTTTGGGCCAAGAACTTGATAGAGAATGGCAAGAGCCATCCGCCAGGGCTCGGAAGAAGCAGCATCTCCCCCGGGTAGCTGCATTGTCTCAAGGGATCCACATCTGATAAATGAGGTGAGATCTGCCTGGAGAATTTCCCCTCCCCAGATTGTTGTATCGGGGCCATAGCCAGTACCATCCAGAATGACCGCCAATACAGGTTCAACAAGACCGTGCTCAGCCATAACGGCAACAGCATGAGCATGGTGGTGCTGAACCTCATAGAGCGGCAAACCGAGCTCTTTGGCGTACCGACTGCTCATATAGTCAGGATGGAGATCACAAGCGGCAGCAATTGGTTCGATGGCGAGAAGTCGCTTGAGATTCTCAATTGACTCCAAGTAGAAATCATATGAGGTGAGATTAAATAAATCACCGATATGCTGACTGGGGAAAAGGGTTTTGCCTCTGGCCAGACTGAATGTACTTTTCAAGCCGCCACCGCAGCCAATAAACTCCGGTAGCTCATTATGAAGCAACAGAGGAGAGGGGACATAACCGCGTGCCCGTCTGAAAAGTCTGGGTGCTCCAGCTATTTCTTTTACTACCGAATCGTCAACTCGGGTGACGATTTCCCTGTTGTGCAAGAGAAAAAAATCTGCAATCGTTGCAAGTCTGTCAAT
>JABDPQ010000510.1 GCA_013042695.1 Desulfobacterales bacterium
CCCAGATTCCCTTCCAAAGCTCGGAGAGAAATGATGTTCATCCACTTATTTTAGGCGGAGGGGCAAGTGTTTTCAATCCAGAGCCCGTGGCTGAGTTTTTCGATGCCCTGCTTCTCGGTGACGGTGAAGAGGCAATCATTGAAATTGTCCAGATCGTTCGCCAGGCAAAACTGACTGGTTTACGGAAAAAGGAATTACTCTATCTGCTTTCTGAAATCCATGGACTTTATGTTCCACAGCACTATTCCCCAGAATATGACGACAAAGGTCGAATAACCGCCATTACCAATACCCCCGGAACACCAGTTTCAGTGCCAAGACGAATCGTATCGAATTTAAATGGGATTGATCACTTAAAACGACCACTCGTCCCCAACGCAAAAATTATTCATGACAGATTAGGCATAGAGATAGCCAGAGGATGTACCAGAGGATGCCGCTTTTGTCAGGCAGGCATCACCTACAGGCCGGTGCGCGAGCGAAGTGTCGGGCAAATAATAGAACTGGCCGAAGAAGGTATCGAGAACTCAGGCTTTGAAGAGCTGGCCCTGCTCTCTCTTTCCACCGGAGATTACAGCTGCCTGCCAGAATTACTGCCTCTACTGATGAACCGGTTTACCGATGAATTCGTATCAGTTGCCATGCCTTCCATGCGAGTAGGTACACTTACCCAGGAATTGATGGACGAGATCAAGCGGGTTCGAAAAACAGGCTTCACGCTGGCACCGGAAGCGGGCAGTGAGCGATTACGAAAGGCGATCAACAAGGGAATCAGTGAAGAGGATTTGTTATCTACGACAGGCAATGCCTTTGCGCTTGGCTGGAACCTCATCAAGTTGTATTTCATGATTGGATTACCGACTGAAACCATGGAAGATATTGACGCAATCGTTGAGCTTGCCAAGAAAACAGCCTCTGCTGGAGATGTTAGTGGCTGTGGCAGAAAAAAGGTGACGATCAGTGTTGGCACATTTATCCCCAAGCCACATACACCGTTTCAATGGGAAGAACAGATAAGTATGGCTAAAAGTCATGAACGTATCAACCACCTCAGAGCTTCACTGCCACAGCGAGGGTTTAATTTTAAATGGCATGCTCCAGAGCAGAGTTTTCTCGAGGGCGTTTTTTCCCGAGGTGATCGCCGCCTCTCAAAACTGATCCGTGTCGCCTGGCAGAACGGAGCAAGGCTTGACAGTTGGAGCGATTATTTTAATCTCGATCGCTGGCTGAATGCTGCAGAACAGTGTAATTTAGACTTGAATTTCTATTTGCGCCGCCGCCAACACAATGAAGTGTTACCGTGGCAACACCTAAAGAGTGGTGTTGAGCGTGATTTTCTGCTGGAGGAACTAAAGAAAACTCATAATGGTGAGTACACGCCGGATTGCAGATACCATAAATGTCAGCAATGCGGCCTCTGTGATTTTGAAACCATCTATCCAATCGTTCACAATAAAAATCAACTTGCACCTCCAGCAGGTAAAAAGGATTATCCAAATCAAAAGAAAGTTGACTCAGCATCAGTCGAGCACTTTACGTATCTGGTAACTTACACCCGTATTGGAAAAATTTGCTATCTCGGACATCTTGAATTTCTCCAGATCATTTTTCGTGCTCTTAGGCGGGCAAAAATCAAAACCAATTTTTCTCAGGGATATAACCCATCTCCCAAGGTCTCTTTCGGTCCTGCACTGCCGGTCGGCACCGAAAGTTTATGCGAGCATTTCCTGGTCGATTTGCCGCGCCCCATCAATGATTATTCCAGAACAACTGCCAGACTGAACGATGCGTTGCCAAAAGGTATTACTGTGTTAGAGATCCAGGCTCATGGTAAACGGCTTCCTCAAGAAATTGTCAGCACCTATGAGATCGCAACCCCGTTCCAGCTAAGTAGGCGAGAAAAAAGTGCCCTGGCTGAGTTCCTTACGTTGCCACAATTCACTGTGGAACGAATAAGAAAGGGCAAGAGAAAACAAATTGATATCCGTCCTCTCATATCCGCAATAACGGTGCCCGCGGCCAACAGGATAACGCTTAAAATCCATAGCAAGAGCGGTGCTCCCGGAATCAAACCAACAGAGGCGCTGAGAAATATTCTACAGAGAAATGAGCATGAAATGCTCTCTTGCCACGTGATGAAAACTGCATGGGAAGAACACAAAAACTGATCATCCTTGCTGGATATGGAGAGAGTATGGTAATAACAGAGACGCTGACAAATCATTTATAGGCAAGGGCAGCTTGCTATGCCTCACTAAAACCAATGAGCCAAGGAGAAATCATGATTAAAAAAATCGTCTTACGTGATGATGAGATGCCCAGACAATGGTATAACGTTGCTCCCGATCTACCAAATGGTCTGCTGCCGCCATTAGACCCTGAAACCAAACAACCAATGGGTCCGGAAAAATTGTCTGCTGTTTTTCCGATGGGACTTTTGGAGCAGGAAATGTCTGGGGATCGTTTTATCGATATTCCCGAAGAAGTGCTTGAAGCATTGGCAATCTGGAGACCTTCACCGCTTGTTAGAGCGACAAACCTTGAAAAAGCACTTAATACCAAAGCTAAAATCTTTTTTAAAAATGAAGGGGTATCACCAGTAGGCTCACACAAGCCAAACTCTGCGGTGGCGCAGGCATATTATAATAAACGTGAGGGGGTTAAACGCCTTGCCACTGAAACAGGTGCCGGTCAATGGGGTAGTGCCCTGGCTCTTGCCACCAACATGTTTGGTATGGAATGCAAGGTCTACATGGTGCGCGTCTCTTATGACCAGAAACCTTATCGCAAGTCGATTATGCAGACCTATGGTGCCGGAATTGTAGCCAGCCCAAGCAACGAAACCAACACCGGCCGGGCAATATTGGAAAAAATGCCTGATACACCAGGTTCTCTTGGTATTGCTATATCTGAAGCATTGGAAGACGCGGCAACCAGGGACGACACCAAATATGCCCTCGGTTCTGTACTCAACCACGTCATTCTCCATCAATCGATCATCGGGCTTGAAGCAAAAAAACAGATGGAGATAGCCGGTGAATATCCCGATGTAATTATTGGCTGCTGTGGAGGGGGGTCTAATTTTGCCGGTCTTGCCACACCTTTCGTGCCTGACTTTCTGGATGGTAAAAAAATTCGTTTTATTGGAACAGAACCAGCGTCATGTCCTTCACTGACTGGCGGAAAGCTTGCATATGACTTTGGCGATGTTGCCCAGACAACACCGTTGCTCTACATGTATACACTCGGCCATGATTTCATCCCGCCAGGTATCCATGCTGGTGGTCTGCGCTATCATGGTATGTCTCCAATCTTATCCGCTATGGTTCGTGACAACATTGTTGAACCGCTTAAAGTTCAACAATTAGAATGTTTTGAAGCAGGCGTATTATTTGCAAAAACAGAGGGTATCGTTGCAGCCCCTGAAACGTGTCATGCGATCCGAGGCGCAATTATTGAGGCGACGAAAGACCTCAATGATCCGAAAACAATATTATTTAATTTCTCCGGTCATGGATTGATAGATATGGGCTCCTACGATAAATTTTATGCTGGAGAACTGCAAGACTACGACTATCCGGCTGAGCAGATAGCAGAATCGATAGCGAATCTACCTAAAATCTGAATCGTGGCAAGAGCTTGGTACATTAATCAATGAGCCTTTATTGGCCTAGGCCCATAATTCTATTCTTTTTTATGAATTTATGGGCCTTTTTTTTGATTACTGATGCCAATACTGCCAGCATCACCGGTACGAAACAATTTGAGCACTTGGTGTCTACAGGAGGCTATATCATCACAGCTGCTGGAAGGCCATTAATCCAAGACAATGTGCATGAACCATTCATTCCTGCATCAACAATTAAAATTGCCACTTCACTTGCCGCCCTTGAGATTCTTGGGCCCAACTATCGCTATAAGACAGCGTTTTATCTCTCCGATGACGCTGTTCTTTGCATAAAGGGGTATGGCGATCCCTCACTAACCTCAGAGGCTATAGAGGAAATTGTCTTAGCCTTAAAAAAAAGAAGCATCCGGTCAATTTCAGCTATTGTTCTTGACGATACGCTGTTTCAGAATGCTGAATCAAACGACTGGGGCGGTAATTCAGATAACCCGTATGATGCACCAAATTCCGCCCTTGCCGTCAACTACAATTCAATAGCGCTCAGAAAGCATGGTAACGGCACCATAACCACTGGTGAGAAACAGACGCCATACATTCCTCTGATGGATGAAATTGGTCAGCACCTCAAACCCGGTCTGCATCGAGTCAATGTTGCCGCCTTTTCAAGACCATCCCAGATTAATCACAGCCTGCGCTATGCAGGACAGCTTTTTAAGGCAATTCTACTCAGAGAAGGCATCGAAGTAAGAGGATCTTTCCGAAAAGGGCAGATAGACGCTAAATCACAGCCAATCTATACCTATAGCAATCCAAAAACGTTAGAAGATGTAATTCGTGAATGCTTGAAATATTCTAACAACTTTATTGCCAATCAGCTTTTCCTCACTGCTGGTTTGGTGCGCTATGGGTATCCTGCAACCTGGAAAAAGGCCAGAAGAACCATGAACGAATTCCTCAGCGAAAGTTTGGGGCTTTCAGCAAATAGTTATTCAATTTGGGAGGGATCGGGTTTATCCAGGAAAAATGCAGTCACCCCAGCTTTTCTGGCTGCCGTTCTCGAAGTATTCAAACCGTATGGATTCCTACTGCCTAAAAACAGCCATGGTTTCATTAAGTCAGGAACAATGAGCGATGTCTACAGTTATGCTGGTTATTTTAGCTCTCAGGAAAGGCTCGACCCGTTTGTAATCCTCCTCAATCAAAACCGTAACACTCGCGAAGAACTGCTCGTAAAGCTCCACAGGCTCTATCAAGAATACGTAGGGGACAGACAATCCCGCCCCTTTGGTAACGCTAACTAATTGTCAATGAAAGTTCTGCACCTTATCAGTCAACGACCCGATTCAACAGGAAGTGGCATTTATCTGCAGGCAATTATGAAACATGCTGCTAGAGCAGGTCATGAGAACTTTTTACTTGCTGGAATCCAGCAAGGCCAAAGACCGAAACTCCAGGGTGTGAGTAAAGCAAATTGTGCCTATCTCTTGTTTGAGTCAGCCGAGAACCCTTCCATGCTCATCGGTATGAGTGATGTCATGCCCTACCCGACTCGGACATTTAGAAATCTGAGTGGCGAGGAAATAGAGGCATATAGCAATCGCTTCAGCTCACACCTCGTCGATACTGTGCAGCGCTATCAACCGCAGCTTATTCACAGCCACCATCTCTGGGTCCTCACATCGCTGGTAAAGCAGTTGTTTCCTCATACGGCTGTTGTGGCCAGTTGCCACGGTTCTGATCTCAGGCAACATGATCAATGCCCGCACCTTCGTCGCCAGGTAAGTTCTGGATGTCAACTGCTCGATGCAATCC
>JABDPQ010000511.1 GCA_013042695.1 Desulfobacterales bacterium
CTTGACAATTGGGCATTTTCATCTTAAAAATGCCCAATTGTCAAGCCTGACCCCATGTTTCATGCCATGTTTCTCCATGTTTCTCAGCTCAGGTCACGGTATCTCAATCAAGATAGCGATACCAAAAACGATTTCATTCGGTTCAGTCCTGACCGAATCTCATCTTGACCCTTGGTAAAGGATATTCTGACATATCCCGGCAACAAAAATGCCGACCCTGGTATCACCGTCACCTGTTCTTTTTCAAGCAGTTCTTCAGCAAAGACGTTATCATCGGTAATTATATTTCCATTTGAGGAAAGTCCTATTGTTTCTCTGATGTCTACAAAAAAGTAAAAAGCTCCCTGAGGCTTGACGTAGGAAATATGAGGAAATTGATCCAGTTCTGTTGCGATTATTTCCCTGCGCTTCTGATAGGTGGCCACCATTTCATCCACTTCGCTTTCCGCCTCACGGATTGCTCCCAAGGCTGCCCACTGTGCTACAGAGCAGGCTCCGGAAGTCAGGGGCCCCTGAAGAGCGGTAATTTTTTTGATCAATTCTCTTGATCCAAGAGCGTAACCGATACGCCACCCGGTCATTGAGTAGGTTTTGCTAACGCCATTGATGTTCAGGATATGTTCCTTTGCTTCAGGAGCGTAACACAGTGGATTGCGATATTTACAGCCATCGAAAGTGAGACGTTCGTAAATTTCATCATTGATGATGTGAAGATCTTTTTCCACGGCAAGATGACAAAGATCCTCTATTATTTTGCCGCTGTAAATAACCCCTGTCGGATTGTTCGGGGAATTAATGACGATGGCAACGGTTTTTTCGCTTATCGAAGCACGGAGCCGGTCTAAATCAATCTCGAATGTCCTGTCTTTTGTTTCAACGATGACGGGCTTACCGCCAAAAAATCTTATTTGTTCGACATAACTCACCCAGGCTGGGGCCGTGAGAATAACTTCGTCTCCTGGATCGATAATTGCTCCTAACGCCTCGAAGATTAGTGGCTTTGCTCCCGCCCCGACAATAATCTGGTCGTTTTCATAGATTAAGCCGAAACGATCCTTATAATAATCACTTACTGCATTTCTTAGTTCCACGTTTCCAGTAGTGACAGTATAGAAGGTTTTTCCTTCTTCCATGGCTCTTTCGGCATAGCGCCGCGATGCTTCCGGGGATTTGAATCCTGGTACGCCCGAAGACAGAGAAAGCACGGGAACCCCTTGATCTCTTAAATCTTTTGCTCTTTCTGCAACGGCACGTGTTGCGGAGGGCTGCATACGTAACAGACTTTGGGATATTTTCATGGTCTTCACTCTGATTGTATAAAACGTTTATCTCAAATGGCGCCGCAGTCTTCCCAGGCTGCACAGATCTCTCGTAATGACTGTGGGCGAATACCTTTCAGTTTTGCTCCACAATCAAGGTCGGCTATGTATTGCATTCGAGCAACGACACCCTCTCCGACCATAGGCGTCATCCCCATACTGCGCATAATATCGATCGCATCATTCATCTCGTGTGCTTTGCGAGCGGCATGGAAAAGATCACTCGCCATATATCGATTAGCCGATTGTTCAAAGGTCGCTTTGTTGAGCGTTTTGCCGATACTGTCCATGACGATTGATTCAACACCGCATTTGCGAGCAAACATGAAGGTTTCCACTAAAAGTGCCTCAAAACCCTTGGTAAAGATGCTTCTGGCCAGCTTTATCTGCGTCGCCGTTCCCGGAGATCCTTCAATAACCTCTATGTTCATACCAAATGGTATCATTTCATCATGCCACCGTTGAGCTCCTGAACCACAGGTAATAATGGGGACTTTGTGCCGGTCCACGATTAAAGGGCCCAGCATCGGGCTGTCGGCAAACATAATTTTTCCGGAGGAACAATCCTCCCCAAGTTGTTTCTTGACCTCAGGAGCTGCGGTCGTCACATCCACCAGCAACTGCCCTGCTTTAAGGTAAGGAATGAACTCACCTGCGGCTGATTCGGTGAATTGTGCGGGTACGGCAAGAACCAGAATGTCTGCTACATCTGCCAGTTCTGCAGGACTTTGCCGGACAACGGCACCGGTTTTCTTGACTCGCTCAATTACCTGGTTATACAATTGCCCTTTGCTTCTGGCACTCAGTAAAACGTCAAAAACGAAAATCTTCTCCAGCCCTTCTTCTCGTAACCCTTCGCTCAGAAAATAGGCCGCTTCTCCAAAACCGATAAATCCTAATGAAACCATTTGTTCTACTCCAAATCCATACTCGCATTTAAATGAAGACATCCTCTCGGTCAAGAACAACCGTTCCATCAACAACTATTTTTGGCGCCCACATCAATAAGTCATAGTGCACTGCTGCCTTTACCGCACCGCCGAGGGTGATGCTTGTGCCAATGCCGATGTGGCAGGTTGAGATCACTCCTTCATCTTCCAGCATAATGCCGCACATGCGGCATTTCGGGTTTAATCCAACTCCGATTTCAGCAATGTTATAGACATTCGGATCCTTTTGTTCGATCAAATTCATTTTTAAGATATCGGCTTGCCTGCCTCCCTCAATGTTGGTGATCAATCCATCTTTGACAGTAACTGTTATCGGAGCGTCAAGAACACCGATGCCAAGATACGGTATACTGGCATCCGCCACGATTTGGCCGTTTGCCGTTCCTTCCAGCGGGGAAACGTTGGCTTCGACCGTCGGCACCGTAGAAAATTCTCCCGGTTCGACCACACAATACAGTGCATTGCCCCGACGACCGGAAATATCCATACTGAGATCAGTCCCCCCTGGAGAGGTGAGGTGAATTTTTCTCCCTTGCTTAAATTTCTTGGCCACACCCCGGCATATCGGCTTTATCTGGTTGAAATCAGCTTCAATGCCTCCGTGTGCCATCATCTCCTCGGTAAAATCAGTCATGACAATCAATCGGCTGCCGGCTTCCGCCGCCTCTTTCACGGCATGAGTGTGTGTGATCGAATAACTTACCGGAATAAATACAACATCCGCTGATTTCATCGCATCCGCCACCGGTTTGGGTGGTTCCTGTCCTGCCCTTTTTCTGGGTTTCATGACCATCATAATCGTCTCGGCACCACGATCCAAAGCTACGGTTGCTATCGTTTTTGCTATACTCGTGTTCGCCATGTCTGTGACAATCAGAACATTCTCCCCAGGCTTCGTTTTGGTGCACACATCAACGAGTGTTTTAGCTCCCTTCAGCATCAAAAGTTCTCTCATTATTAACTCCAGGTTTTCTTTTGACTTATATTGGCGTTAAACCCTTCCTCCAGATTATCTTTCTTCTTTGGCAGCGGTTCCTCTTTGATAAAATTTTGACGAGCTTTATCTGCTATCACTTTTAAGATCATAGAAAAAGCCCCAGTATTCTATTCAAAACTTTTGAAACGATACTGTGCCCTCTCTTGCAATCTGATCGAGAAGCCCGACTTCCCACGTTAGGTAGGCCTGCATCTCTTTTTCTGAATCATTCTCACGCTCGTAGGGCCGATACCAGACATCATCTCTTTTTGAAAGGCTGTTTGTCATTCCTTTCTCCAGGTGAAATCCCCTATCAGACCAGGCATGAGTCCCACCCTGCAAAAACATTACCTCCTCTGAAGGTGAAATTTTTTTCCAATCCTGTGCCGCTAGAAAAGCGAGAATACCGTCCGGAGAAGTAAACACGGTAGTTCCTGTCAAGCCGGCGCTCTTAATGTCAAGCGTCAAGCGAGAACGAATCGCCCAGCAGGCACCGGTAATATGTCCTTCTCTATACTCCCTGCTCGAAGCAACATCTATAAGTAAGAAGGGGTTGCGGGAAACGATCAGTGATCTTAATTGTTCTGCCCTGATCACGGCAACATCTTCTGAAACCTGAACGAGTTGAGCACCAGAGCCTTTTTCAAGGTTCAACCCGCCAATACCGCCTGACAAAACGAATATATCTCTCCATCCCATCTGAATCATCCAGGAGGCGGTCATCGTCGCCCTAATTTCATTGTCATCAACAAGAACCAGACGTGCATTCCTGACAGCAACGTAGTCGTCCGTTGCCTGAACCAATTGTCCACCGGGAGCGTTTTTGGAACCAATCAGGTGTCCGGCAATGAATTCCTCTGGCGAGCGGACGTCAAGCAGATAAAGATTTTTGGAGATGGTATCATTCTGCCATTCCAGCAGCTTATTCCTATCCACCACCTTTACTCCATAGCGCTTGGCAACCTTCCGGGTACAATGGATGGCTGCGGACATGCTCGCCTCTGAAGGGACCGGTAAAACATCAGTCTGATTGCAGTAAAGTTCAAAACCAGCAAGATGCCAGCCCATAGTACCATTTTCAAGCGCCATGACAGGATTGGGTACCCCCGCATTAATCAGCGATTGTGCACCGATAATGCTTCTGGTTCTGCCAGCGCAATTGACCACCACCTGAATGTCCGGATCCCTTACTATCTCGAAGAAACGGTACAGGAGTTCCGCCCCGGGCACATTCAGTGCCCCCGGAATGCTTATCCGACGGAACTCTTCGGCCGGGCGTGCATCAAAAACAAGAATCTTTTCATCCAGGTCGATTTTCTCTTTCAGTGACGCGGCATCGATTCGTGGCGTCTTGTAAGTAGCCTCAACAAACTCACCGAAGGCTTTACTCAGTGTGTTTATCCCTGAGAAGAGCAAATAACCGGTGTCATGCCAACTTTCAATTCCACCTTCCAAGAACGATATATCCTGATAACCCAATTCATGCAGACAGGTCGCTGCACGTTGCAGCAAATTGTATCTACTGGAAAAACAATCGCCAACCAGGACAATCGTGGTGTCCTGCCTCGGTACCATTTCAGGCATGAGGATTTCCATAGCACTCAGTGGAACACAGCAGGCAGTAAGAATATGAGAGGTAGCGAATTCCCCCTGTTCGCGGACATCGATGAGAGCAAACTCATTATCTGTCAGAATCATGCGGTAAAGCTGCTTAGAGGTAATGGTTTTGTTCATGATATCATTATGAGAGGACACGAAGCGGATCTATGCCAAGCTCTTTGGTAATTGAGTCAAACCAATCTATTACCTCACGATGAAGGGGGATACCGTTAATGCGTCGTTGCCCTTCCTCTTCATGCTCAAGGAGTCCCGGATACAATACCCGTTCATGTCCCTCTGCTGGAGGTGCAGAACGCAGATGCTCAAGCATCTGGTCCATCTGATCCTTGAAAGCTTCGATATCCGTAAAAGCCGAAATATCGTAAGCAGCGAAATGCCCTTTTGCACCACTCAAATTATCGAGCATTATTGGTATACTACCGGATAGAATCGCGGCAAGGATTTCAGTCATCATGGCCAGCCCATATCCCTTATGAGAGCCATGTTCCCGTGTCCCGCCCAGCGGCAGCAGGGAAAACTGGTTACGATCAAAAACAAGCGTCTCCTCAGCCAACGGTTGACCTTTCTGATCTGCAACCCAACCAGGCAGCAGCGGCGTTTGCAGGCGGACAGCCAAACGTACCTTATTGCCCGATATGGCCGAGGTTGCTATATCGAAAAGAAACGGTGCCTCCTTTCTGGCAGGAGCGGCTATCGAAATCGGGTTCGTCCCAAACATCGGGCTTGAGGCAAAAGTCGGAACGACGCTCGGAGTTGGCATGCCGGAGCAGCCGAAGCAGACACCGACCATATTTTTCTTGGCAGCCATCATGGTATAGTAGCCGACGGCGCCCAAGTGTCCGCTGTTGCGTACTGTAACGACCCCTACACCGACTTGAGCGGCCTTCTCTATTGCCAGCGCCATCGCCTGGGCGCCGACGACGATGCCCAGGCGTCGTTCGGCGTCAATAACCGCCGTTCCCGGCGTCTCTCGTAACAGCTGATAACCGGTGGCCGGATTTAGCGAGCCGTTTTCATAATCCTTGACATAGGAGCGCAGCGTATTGGATACTCCGTGTGATTCGACTCCTCTCAAATCAGCCATAACCAGCACGTCAGCCCCTTGGTCAGAATCGTGTGTTGACAAGCCCATCTTTTTAAAAATCTCTGCCACTGTCCGTCGCAAATCCTCTTCCCTTATGCGAATCAGATCAGTTTCCTGCACTTTGAACTGTTCGAGCACCATTCTATTTCTTCTCCAGACAGGATTAGTCAATGCTTATGGAAAAATTCCAAGAGGTATAGGACTCGATATGATTCAATCATGAGACAGCCGATATATTTCTGCATATTATTGAAAATAATCAAAATTAACAAATCGTGACAGTCCGATGCGACTCCACTCGACATACAAAATCTCATCCTTGGTGATGTTGCCCAAATTAACCTTTTTTCCAAAAGTCTGGAAACACCAGCGATGAACATGAGGCCAGCCGAACGGACCGGGTTCAAATAGAAGATTTTCCAAGCCGATCCGCTCAACAAATTCGAGCAGGGGGCCGACGTCGGACAATGCGAGATAAGGCTCAAGCTCAGATCTTTCAATGACACAGTGAGAAACACCACATTGGAGATCAAACTGGATGCTTTCGTAAGCCTCTTTGAGGTCCATTGGAGCTTCGGGGTCTTTTTTGCCAAGTTCGGTATGAACCTCCAGTCCCCTGTCAACCGCCATTTTTATAAATTCGCCTCGTTTTTCCTGCGTCATCACAGACGACATGGCATCCTCGGCAATCTCGACACCATCAAAACCACATTCGACCAACCAATCAAAATACTGCTCCACCTTATCCTGTACCAGAGCCATCTGGTAAGGGATACCACCGGGATAGGTCCTGATGCCATGCGCACGATAGAGCGACAACTTCTTCTCTAGCCAGTTTTCCGGTAGATTCGTCGTTAGGCCGATATGAATTAACTTGGCCCAGTCGATAGCTTGTGCCGCTACTTCCACCAGGTTTTTCACCTCGGCATGCGGTAAAAAATAATCGAAAAACGAGGTCATTCCCTCTCGACGAGGTTTTACTCGTTGTGGTAATTCCAAAAAGGCGCAGTGGTTTTCTTTTGTCATTTTCTCCTCGGTAAAAAGTAGAGACATTATGTGACCAATGAAGCATTGAAATCCGTCATCAAAATAAAAACTCGACCGGCGCACCCTTGCTTGCACTGCCTACTGACGCCACGTACTGTTTGATCCACCCGGTAACGAAAGGATCGTTGCCCGGATCAGGTCGAATCCAGGATGTAAGGCGCCTGGCAATTTCCTCCTCCGATACCAGGAGGTCGAGTTTTCGGTTTTCCACATCTATCCTGATAGTATCTCCTTCTTCAACGATGGCGATTGGCCCACCGTCAGCTGCCTCCGGGGTGATATGGAGCACCATCGGCCCCCTGGTGCTGCCCGATGTCCGCCCGTCAGTAATGATCAGCATATCGGACAGCCCCTTGGCATAAAAAATAGGTGGAATATGCGTTTCAGGCATCCCTGGAGCACCTTTGGGCCCCTGATACTTGAGCACCAAAATCTCGTCTTCATGCAATGAAATGGTTTCCTCGCTTAAGCCCAGCTCAACCGCCTGAATCGAATTAAATACTCGGGCCTTGCCTGTGTGAAAGACTCGTTTTTTTGGAAATGCGGTCCGCTTGACCACCGCGCCTTCCGGTGCCAGATTTCCATTGATTATGGTGATCCCGCCATCTTTTCGAAGAGATGCTTCTGGGCGACGAATAACATCATTATCCATCGGAAGAATCCCACTCAAATTTTGTTCGAGTGTCTGCCCGGTAACCGTAATCACATCGGTTTTCAATTGTTCCTTCAGGTACTTCATGAGAACCGGCAGGCCACCCACTTCATCGAAATCCTGCATCGTGTATTTACCCGAAGGCCTGACGTTACAGATAAAGGGAGTATCATGGCTGAGCTTTTCAAATAGTTCCAGATCAAGTGGATCATCCGTTTCACGGCTTATAGCCAGCAGGTGTAAAATTCCGTTTGTCGATCCCCCGATTGCCAGTAAAACACGAATGGCGTTTAACATTGCATCCCGGGTCATGATATTAGACGGCTTGATATCGGCTTCTATCAGGTCCATTATCCTATGGCCGCTCTCCTCGGCACATCGATATTTGGCCGGTGAAACCGCGTGCATTGTGGCGCAACCTGTCAGGCTCATTCCCATTGCCTCGACCAGGCACTGCATGGTATTGGCGGTTCCCATCATCCCACAGGCCCCTATACTGCCATGACTTGTCAGGCTAAAGGTTCTGAATTCAGTATCCGTCAAGTCTCCCGCCATGTACTTGCCAATCATCGGCCGGCCATCGGTGCAGCAGACAATATCGCGCCCCTGAAACCTTCCTGGCAACATGGGCCCCCCGGTCACGAAAATCGAAGGAATATTTACACGAGCAGCGGCCATAAGATGCGCCGGCACGTTTTTGTCGCAGGTCGTCAAGAACACTGCGCCACTGAAGCTGTTAGCCCGAAGCATCATTTCCGTGGAAAAGGCAATCAGATCTCGAAAGGGAAGAACTAAGCGTTTTTCGACCACAAATCCATCGCAGATTGATGATGTATTAAATTCAAGCGGGGTCCCGCCTGCCATCAAGATGCCGCGCTTAACTGACTGGGCCAATTCCCTGAGATGGTAATGACCGGGGTTCATCTCGCTCCAGCTGTTGACGACAGCCACCCATGGGCGCTTGATACTTTCTTCGGTATGTCCCATAGAGTGAAGCAGCCAATCTCTGCGAACCGATCGCCATTCCGGTACTCTATTCTTCAAGGTTCTCTCCTCCATGCTATGAGATGCAGGACAATTGACACTGGAGAGGGCATCATATGTTCACTGAGTAAATTATTAGACACTGCTCATCAAAGAATATATATTTTCTTCAGGTTCATCGCTCAGTACACATTTTACGATCCATTTGCTCCTCTTAAGACCTACCATGCTTGAAGACAATTCAGTGAACTTGTCTGTCAGCTCCTCTGTGCTCAGCGGGTTTTCAGGCATTCCTCGGGGAATATCCACTTTCCGGCTGACGATCGTGCCATCTAATAGTTCAAGCGTTACGACGGCAGTGCGTTTTTCAGGAAAGTTTGAGCTGATACCCTCATCTTCGAGGACTTCAACCTTATCAGCCAGCGCGATAATATCAGAATCCTGCAGAAGGGCCGTAGTGAAATCAAAATGGCCAACCCTGCCTTTGAGCAGGGCAAGTGCGGTGACGAAGGGAATACTGAACTTGGCCCTGCGAATCGTATCAGGTTGTTTTTGGTCGAGCACCGCGGCGGCACGAAAGGTATAAACCGTTATGCGCCTAATTTCACTTTGATCCACCTTAATTTCTTCACGCATCTCGAGAATTGCGTCAATCGCTCCAAAAGCCTGACCACAAGAAGCATGGCGTTTGAAATAAGTGTCCTCGATTTCATAGCGTCCACCCAGCGCCCTGGTAATTTTTTGCAGGTCATAATCATCGCTGAAAGCTCTGCAAAACCCTTCTTTTCCTTCCAGAACAGATGTCGGGCCAGTAAAACCTTTTTGGGCAAGAAGCGCTGCGTTAACACCATTAAGAGCGGCACTTCCAGCATGCAATAGCTTATTCATGCTTCCTTCAGCAAGAAATGCAAAAATTCCGCCTGCAGAAGAACCTGCTATCCCTGCGGCCCAAGCAGTCTTTTCGGCACCCAACCCCAATAATCGTGAACACGCTGCAGCAGCGCCCAGAGAAGCAACCGTTCCCGTAGAATGAAAGCCTCGATAACGATGAGACGGATTAATTGCACGTCCGACGCGGCCTGCCATCTCATATCCAGCAACAATTGCCACCAATAAATCATGCCATGAGGATGAGAGGTGTTCGCCTAACGCCAGGACGGCAGGAATTATTGTTGCGCCCGGATGAAGTCCAGTTGCATATCGATGCGCATCATCCAATTCATAGGCATGACACGTCACTCCATTGACCTGAGCAGCCAGCGGCATCGATGTTTTCTCAGCCATTCCAAAAACACTTGACTGAGGCTTCCCACCAATCGTTCGCACATATTCTCTTACCAGAGCTGCTTCCTGGCTTTGCATCCCGACAAATGAAGCCCCGAGATAATCAAGCAGGCAAATCCGTGTCTTCTCGATTACCGGATATGAAATGTTTTCATATTTCAGATGGCTAATAAATTCGCAAATGATCAGGGTTGTTTTTTCTTCATATTGCATAATGATTTTCTAAAATACGGTAATCGCTTCATGACTGTTAAAGCAGCTTCCTTATGGTCTTTTTTTCCTTGCTGAGGATTTCAGTAACACCGTTCTTACGTTTTTTTATTCACCTTCATAGATGCGATGATAGGTTGAAAAAAAACAAATAGTATGAGGAGAACAAGAATTAATGAAACAGGATGGGTAAAGGGATTAAAAAAGATCCAAGGTCCTTCTCCAAGCATGAGTGAGCGCAGAAAGTTTTCTTCTATAATTCCACCAAGTATCGCTCCCATCACGGCGGGAACGATGGGATAACCGTAACGGTTCATGACAAACCCGATAAATCCAAAAATCCCCATGGCCAGAAGATCAATAAAACTAAATCTCAGGGTGAAGATACCAAGCGCAGCCATGACGAGAACAAAGGGAATGATCAGATTTTTGTTAATCGTTGTAACATTCCCGATGTGTCTTGCAGTAAGAAAAGCAAAAATTATGATGACAATTTCCGAGAGCAGCAAGGCCACGAAAATAGTCAGCAGAATAACAAGCCCTTCGCCTGAAAACAAAGAATGTCCCCAGCGAAATCCATGCAGTATCATAATTGCGAGAAATGCAGCGCATGTACCGCTGCCTGGGATGCCAAACAAAAGTGTTGGAAGAAGTGCCCCATCAATCATTGCATTGTTAGCAGATTCTGTAGCAACAAGCCCTTTGGGATTACCATTACCGAATTGTTCTTTAGGGTTTGAACGAACGGCCTCCCCATAAGCCACAAAGTTTGCAACCGATCCACCGGTGCCGGGGAAGGCCCCAATAAGGAAACCGATTATGGAGCTTTTAATAATGGTTGGCCATTCTTTTAAGGCAATGAGAATACCATTTTTTCTGGACCCTTTTACTTCTTCTTTTGAAATCGTACCCTGTGGTTCGCCAGCAAGCTGGCTCATCGTTGCTATACCGAACATACCCATTAAAACAGCAATAAACGGTATACCGTCAAATAATTCCCATGATCCGAATGTGTACCTAACATCAGCACTCATCGTTCCGATGCCGATTGTCGTTACGCTCAAACCGAGCAGCCCGGATATGATTCCTTTGTAAAAAGCACCCTTGGAGACCCGGGAAACAACAATAATACCGAGTATTCCCAATAGAAAATATTCTGGCGTCCCAAAAAGCAAAATGAAACTTCCGATAATTGTACAACAGGTAATAACGATAATATCGCCGATGACCCCACCAAGTGCAGAGGCAACGCCACAGGCCATCAGCGCGTCAATCGCTTTGCCCTGTTTAGCCATAGGAAAACCCTCTATGGTCGTTGCTGCCGCCGATGCATCTCCAGGAGTATTCAGTAATATCGACGAAATACTTCCCCCGTACATGGCGCCATCATAGACCGAAATGGCAAACAGCAACGCTGGGACAGTATCCATTTTAATCGTAAAGGGAATGATAATGGCAACCCCTAAAGCCGGTCCGAGCCCTGGAATAGCACCGATAATAATTCCCAAAATTGACCCACCAAGGATCCAGGCTATGTTCTCAGGAGACAAAAATACATTTTGTGCTGCCTGCAACAACGCGTGTAAAAACTCTACCATCCCTCTTATCTCCCTTACATACGGACTTATTGATTGCGAGTATTGGTGTTTTTCACTGGAATTCTTTTTCTCCCTCTCATCTAAATTTAGAAGAGATCAAATAAATGACTGTAAGATCTGTAAATTCACTCCTTACACTTTGAAGAAAGATAAATTTTTAGCAAGCATGCAACAAACTATGATTGGAGACCTCAAACCTTTCAGTGTCATTCAAAAAGATCAAAAATGGCCCCTTCCATGAAGTCATATCCAAATGAATAGTCGAAAATGAAAACCGCAGCCATCAATACTGCCAACAAAATCAGTTTGGAAAAAAGCGACGGACCTTTAAGCTCAGTGTTCTTTGAAAAGAGAATTAGATAGACGCAGGTAAAGACAAATGTGGAGATATAAAAACCAAGTAAATAAGAAACGAGAACATAACCAGCAAATAAAGCGAGTACCAAATATGATAACTGAATCTTGAACCTGGACTGGTGATCGATTCCTTTTTTGACTCCCAACTGACCTGGTGTCAATTCGTCATCATCAGGAATCATTCCAAAAAGACGGAAGTCTGTGCCCTTTTTCATTGCATCGTGCAGTCGGGGGGATATCAGCCCACTTGCCAGATAGAGGGCCACCATAAGTAAACCAGGACCACCTATCAGCAGAGGGAATACTTTTCCCATGAGTCCAAATTTAAAAGACCCGAAAAAAATCAAAGAAAAAAAAGCCAAACACAAGATCAGTAAAATAAATTCATGTTTTGAAAAGTCTGCTTTGCCTATTTTTATACCCATAAAGTCCCTTTTTAAACGGTTTGTGCTGAAGCAGCAGGAATGTAATCTGCAGCCTCAGCACTGTTTTTCATGTAAAGAAGGATGGGTAAATCTAATTCTTCTCAGTTTTGATTATTTCTTGAGCAATTTCTCGATTTCGAGTTCTTCCGCTAACGTAATGGCTCTCAACAATTGCTCCTCGGCGTCTTTACCCGTTCCCATTGCTGGTTTAATGCTATAGGCGTTGAAACGAGCCTGCAGCAAGACATCTTTTTCCTGGGCTGCCATAAATTGTTTTTCCAGGTATTGCTGGATGTCTGCGGGAAGTCCTGGTGGACCATAAATCGATCGGCTGAAAGTGAGTTCCAGAAGTGGATCGCCAAATTCTGAGAAAGTTGGCACATCCGGAATAACAGGGGACCTCTCTGTTTGTCCGGCCACAGCCAAACCAACCAGGTTGCCTTCTTCAATTGACGACTGCATGGCTGTAAATGAACCGAAGGCGATATCAACTTCATTTCGTATAAGTGCACTGACGACATCAGCGGTGGCGTTGTATGGAATGAACTTTTTTAGTGGAACATTGAATCTTTTGCTAAACAGCAGGGCTGCTATATGCTCTATGCCTCCCAATCCGCTCAGACCAATTTTAGGCTCTTCTCCTTTACTGATAGCATCCATTAAATCCTTCAGATTTTTATGTTCATACCCAGCACGTGCAACCATAACCTGGGGATCTTTTGCATATACTCCGATACCGGTCAATTTGCGAATATCCCATTTTGGCTTGTGGAGATACCAGGCAAATGGCGAAGAAGGTGGATTAAAAAAGACAAGTGTATATCCATCCGGCTTTGCGTTGAAAGCTTCACCGATACCCCTTAAATCCTGGCCCCCTGGTAGGTTGCTAACCGACACATCTTGTCTCAAAAACTTTTTAGAAGAGAGTGCAGCGGCAAAGGTACGAGCCCATGCATCAGTTCCTCCCCCCACAGAAAATGGCACGATAATTTTTACCGACTCGCTTGGAAATTTATCCTGACCAATGACTGTCTGACTGCCAGCCACAAGAAAAGCCATCAGCATAATTCCCAGGAATGTCATTTTAGAAAGAAAGAATCTAAATTGTTTTTTCATTTTCTACCTCCTCCATGGATGATGATCTTACATGATCGCCGTTAGTCATCTGCAATGTATTTGCTGATCACCAATAGACAGCGGTTCGCTAGATTGGGCTCTGATTACTTATTATTTTTCAGGTCATTAGACAACATTTGCCGGATCGATACCGGCGTTCTCGAGGTCTTCGTCGGATATTTCCGGCATAATCGGATTTACCCCGTCATATTCCTTCGTACCAACAAAAGTTCTGCCACAACCGGCACAACCGGAATCAACGCCGTATTCCATCGTAATTTCGCGTAAGTTCCGATAACAATAGATAAGATATTCTGGACTCGGAACCGGGTGCTTCTCGAGGTGAGTACCAGGAATCGGTCTGAAAATGCCCAAACGCGGAACGACTCCCATTTGGCAGAGATGCTCAACTCCCGCAACGGTGCTTTCTTTTGATTCAAGGCCCGTCACAAGAATCGAATAGGTCTTGTTGGGTCCGCCTTTTTGGGCAGCGTATTTGAGCATTCGGTTGAAATGCTGATGGGGAATACCCCGATCCACTTCCTCGTTTTTGCCCGGACAAATCTCTTTGTATAGTTTTGGGTCGAATACCTCAATATCGTAACCAACCTGATCAGCCCCGGAATCAAATAAGATGTCTATATATCTTTCATCTTCCGGTGGACATATCGACAGACGAATCCAGACATCATGGCGAGCTTTAATTTCCGATATCAAGCGCGCATATTCTTCATGTCCCCGTCCTGGAGGTGGAAAAGTACCCGCGTTTATTCCAAGGTGCTTTATATCATTGCCTTCTAAGGCAGCGCTCAAAACCTCGATAATGTCATCATTGTCCTTGCGGTACAACTCATCACGTTTCATACTCAGTCCAATGCCGCAGAACTTGCATTGCTTTTCTTTATAATTAACCAGTTCATCGTCCTGGTAATATCCCCAGAACCAGCAACGATTATCGATGGCAATGGCGAGAAAATCTCCAGTAACAACCCCAATTTGTTCCATAGGAGTGCCGTTGCTGGTTTTTTTACCATAGTAACTCGGTCGTGGAAAAAGTGTCACATACTGGACAATGCGATCATCCTTCATGATCACCGGCAAAGCATTTTCATCTATGGTCAAAAGAAAAGGAGAATCTTTGTAGTGATAAGGGAAACGATCTCCTTCGATAGCTGGACTGACATAAACACCTCTCTCGAGTTTCAGATCTATACCGGTACTGGTTGGACCAGTTCTCGTCCAGAGGGGTTCCTTGAGAACGCCTCCCAATTGCCTCGTAAAATCCTGATCCACCCTAATCCCTCTGCTGAGAAGCTCAAGGCGCAACAAAGCCGGATTGTACTTTTCCCCATTACCTAACATTACTAAGAGCCTCCTAAAATACGTTATGTAAATTTGGTACTACCAACATAAATGAAACTTGCGTTACTTGTCAAACAAATTATTATTCAAAATATCCTTGAAAAACTTTGTATTTATGTTAATTCTTTCAATTATTAGAGGAATTATTTATTTTTCCTATGCGTTGGTATATTGGTCCTACCATAGTATTTTTTATTGCTGTTTCGCTCCATTCTAAATCAAATTACAAGACATATGTTTAATAAAATTGAAACTCCGAAAAGAGCCCACATGGCGGCAAAGATGTTAATTGAGGGGATCAAGGCGCAAAAACTTGCGGTTGGCGACAAACTGCCGCCCGAGAGAGTTATCGCCCAGGAAATGAGTCTGAGCCGAAATACGGTGCGAGAAGCGATTGCAACCCTACAAATTATGGGAATTTTGGAGACGCGCCAAAGCCAAGGCAATTACGTAATAAATGCAGTAGACGAAAACAATTACGAAACGTTTCTTTCCCTCATATTTAAAACCGATGAATCCCCGTTTGCGCTCATTGACGCTCGAATCGCCTTCGAGCCCGGTGCTGCTCTATTTTGCAGCCGGACATGTTCGGAAAATGATATTAAATCATTGTCTTCCCGAGTTGATCGAATCAGCCAGGCACTCGCTGATGATGACATCAAAACCTACCGCATAGAAGACCAGCTATTTCACCTGAGCATTGCCCAAATGACACGCAACATACTGATAATAAACACCATTTCATCACTTCTGAATGCGATGAAGAACCCACTCTGGCAGGCCATGAAAAATGCCATAATCGACGCAGAACTGCGCGAGAGCCGTACGCGCGAGCACAAAGACATTTTTCAGGCAATCGCCTTGAGAGACGAGCTAGTCATAATCACTGCTGTGCAAACCCATCTCGAAAATTCTAAATTACGCTTTTTTGTTGAAGATGATTTGTTTTCTTCCGACCAACAAGAATAACCTGTACCTGTGTGCACCCCTGCAAGCGATATTTATTTGTGCATATCACACACTACGTTACCGGTTCAACGCCTCCCAGATTTTAACATTTCCATTATTGACTGTTTCATTGGATCAAGGAAATCACACAAACCTCATCTCTTTATAAATAGCGGCCCAACAAAGGAGAAATTAAATGAAGATTACAGATATTAGAGTTTTCACCATTCACCCAGGATGGCGGAAAAACCTCTTGTTCGTCAAGGTTGAAACCGATGATGGTATCACTGGCTGGGGAGAAGCTTACACGCAATATGACCGTGACAGAGCAGTTAAAAGCCATCTGGACGAAATGAGCCGCTATCTCGTCGGGCGGGATCCTCTTCAGATTAGACATTTCAGAAGAATCCTTTTTGATGACTTTGCCCAGCGCCGTGGATCCCTTGAATTCTACAGCGCCTTCTCCGGTATTGAAACTGCTTTGTGGGATATTGCGGGAAAAGTAACTGGTCAACCCATCTATAACCTCTTAGGTGGGCCCTGTAGAAAAAAAATCCGTGTTTATGCCAACGGCTGGGGTTACAAATTACAAAATATAGACGACTACGTACGCGCAGCAGAAAATGTGGTGGAGCAAGGCTTTACAGCCATGAAATTTGATCCACTGCCTCGTCCATGGCGCACACACATTCCACTTCAGCACATTCGGCACGCCGAAAAAGTTGTCGGGGCCCTTCGAAAAGCACTAGGCCCAGATGTTGACCTTCTATTGGATATTCACCGACGTTTGGCCCCCGTTCATGCAATTGAGCTTGCCAAAAGAGTAGAACAATACGAACCGTATTGGTTTGAAGAACCATGTCAAGCGGAAGATATCGAAGCCATTGCAGAAGTCCGCAGAAACACAAGAATTCCAGTAGTAACAGGCGAGAACATTCTAACAAAGGCTGGATACCGGCCGGTTTTCGAGCGCAGAGCCGCCGATATTATTAACCCTGATGTCGCTAATACTGGAGGCATCCTCGAATTGCTCGAAATTGCCGCCATGGCAGAACCGTACTTTGTAGCAGTCTCTCCACATAACTACAATTCAACATTATTAGCATTATCTGCAACAGTGCATGCATCTGCTTGCATGCCTAATTTCATCATTACTGAATACTTCCTACCTTTTGTCGAACTTGGTGACAAAATTAGCAGGAACCAATTAAAACCAATTGATGGCTTCATAACTCTTCCTGAAGAACCGGGATTGGGCCTTGAAATCAATGAAAAAGCACTTGCAGACTTTCCTTATAAACAATTTCCTCTTAGAAAACTTCCTCATCCGGAGGACGACGGTAAATCTAGTGGATTTTAAAAAAGACAAACTTTATTGATGACTTTGTCAGCGATCACTGCATCGAACATGTAATCACCTCTCATAAAGACAACTGGGTGCTTTTTAAAAATTGCGGCCCAGTTGTTTGCTAACCTAAACCTAGTTTTATATGCCGGTATACTGTAAAAGGGGGTGTGTAAATTAAATGAAGGACATCATATGCGCGAAGTATCAGCAAAATTACGACCCTGGTTGGAGAACCTCAATATTTTGCTGGCCGAACTGTCAGCCGATGGATTTAAGCCAACTCCGACCAATGCGCGTGAAGCCTTGGCCAACCTGACATCCGGAATGGTGACAGACATTCTTGATATTGCCTGGTGCCAGGATGATCTGATACAGGGTCGTGGCTACGATGTTCCAGTGCGTATTTACCATCCCGAGCCTTCGGTGAAGTTGCCTGTGCTGGTTTACTTTCATGGTGGCGGTCATATGGCCGGAAGTGTGACAGTCTATGACTCTATATGTCGGAAAATGGCGAATGTTACGCAGCATATCGTGGTCTCAGTGGACTACCGTCTATCACCAGAATGTCCTTATCCAGCTGCCGTTAACGATGCCTATCATGCAGTAAAAGAAGTGTGGTTGACCCTAAAACGGCGTCAACTTGCTTTTCAGCGCAGGTTATCCATTGCAGGTGACAGTGCAGGCGGTGCGCTCTGTGCAACGGTTGCTCATTTAGCACAGTTTGATGATAGTATTACAATTCATCGCCAGGCGATGATTTATCCGAGTCTGGATTACACCATGAGTTCCAATTCTTTGCAACAGAATGCGGTCGGTTATCTGCTGCAAAAAGATAAAATTGCCTGGTATTTTGATAACTATTTCCAGACCAGCGAGAACCGCAAAACAGTATCACCCCTCTATATGGAATTTAGCCGGAAGTTACCGGAATCACTAGTTATCACTGCTGAGTTTTGCCCGCTAAGAGATGAAGGGTTTGCATATATAGACAAAATTAGACAGGTTGGGGTTGAGGCCGAGCATCTACATTTTGATAATATGATTCACGCCTTTCTAAACCTGGAAAACTTGGTTAAAGAAGAGTGTGAAACCGTCTACCTGCGGATTGCTGAATTCCTCAATCGTGCTTAGTCGATTTCAGCTCGTTGAAAGAGCCGGCTCCGTAGTAAATTTGCCAGGGATGCCGGCACAACGTGCCGGCATTTCTCACATTTTCTTATCTAATTGGTCAAATCATACACTTAGATGACAAGACCCTTCAGAAGTCGAACAAGGATACTTTTCCCACGTGCATTTCCTCAATATTTGAGATACCTGCGTTGGCAATTTCGACAACTTGTCGCACGGCATTGTGCGCATGATCTGATCCGGTTTCTAACAATCCTCGCGCCATCTGGTCTGCCATTTGTCCGGCCTCCTCGACAAGAACCATCTGCTCCAGATTGGTTTTCCTAAATTGTGTCATGGCATCCAGCCAAAAAATGCAGACCTCACAGTTGGCGCGGATCAATTGATCGGCAATCATTTCTCCGCTTTCCAG
>JABDPQ010000517.1 GCA_013042695.1 Desulfobacterales bacterium
TAAAATTGTTGAATTTATCCTGCTCCTGCTTGGCTGCGATGAAGTCCATAACATCAGGATGATCGACGCGCAGAACACCCATGTTGGCTCCTCGTCTCTTACCTCCCTGCTTAATCGTTTCAGTTGCAGCATCAAACACTGCCGCAAAAGAAAGTGGTCCGGAAGCAACACCCTGGGTTGAACGGACAGAGGCATTTTTTGACCGCAGTCTTGAAAAAGAGTATCCAGTACCGCCACCGGTTTTATGCACCAGGGCGCCATTGCGGATGGCGCTGAAAATGCCATCCATTGAATCTTCGACAGGAAGAACAAAACAGGCCGAAAGCTGCCCGAGATCGGTTCCGGCGTTCATCAGACATGGTGAATTCGGAAGAAAATCCATGTGATATATCATGTCAAAGAATCGATCCCGCAGTTCATCATAATTCTTTGGCTTCTCATTTCCTTTAGCGACAGCATCAGCAACCCGGCGACACAATGTCTCCCATGTCTCAATGGGGTTGCCCTCAGCATCTTTTAAATAATATCGTCTCTTAAGAACTGTCTCAGCGGTGTCAGTCAACACCTGTTTTGTCAAGTCCGGTGCCATATATTCCCTCTTACTTTCATAACTGGATTGATACATCTCTCAAACCGATATGTGTTGATTGTGGTGGTAAAGACAGGTAAGCCCGTCTCTGTCGGCAAAACGATACTCTCAGATCTGACTAAAAGCTTATACACTACATTTATGGTGTCCTCAAGTACAAACTACAATATATAGTACAAAAAAGCAAATAAGTTCAGAAAATCAAGATGATAAAATTTCCAGGCAAGATCTTTGCAAATCTTAAGCCAAGCAGTTGAAAAAAATAGGGAATTCACCTCAAATGCTGTGTCAGACGAAGAAGCGTAAAAGCTGGCGTGCTTATTGAAGCGATGGCAGAAGCAGACAGATGATGGTTCAAATGGTTAGGGGGATAAGACAGCTATTAGCTTTTAGCAATTAGTTTTTAGCTTTTAGCATTTAGCAATTAGCTATTAGCCTTTTAAAGTATGCAGTTCAAATAGACGTAAACGCTCAATTGCAAGTGCAATAGGGCTTGCAAAGCTTTTCAACAAGTGGTAGACAATTCTTTTCAAATGCTAACCGCTAATAGCTAACGGCTAATAGCTATTTCAATCCCCCCCCTTCTTTTTCAAATGTTCTATATTCTGGCGGGCAATTTCCAAAAGTGAAAAAGTATTGCCATCTGATTCCACGGATGGCCGTGCCACTTGCTCGGTGTTCGTTTCTATTACCTCCTGATACATGTCTATGGCTTGCTGATACTTACCCTGCTTTTCATAAACTACTCCTAGATTTATCAAAGCATAAGGGTTAGTGGGATCAATTCGTAACGATTCAACAAAATAATCCTTGGCCGCCTGAATCTCGCCTGCACGTAATTTTTCATACCCACGATCAGCGAGAATCACCGAGTGCTCAAGGTTAACTTCACGGTGTAGCTCCTCTTTGACCTGTGGCAGGGCGTCGCTTAAGCGATCCTCTTTCTCAAGCGTGACGCCAGCAATATCTGCGGGATTCTTGATGATATGCGGCGTAATAAAAATAAACATGTTCACCGTTTCGTTCGTCGTGCCCTGTGTTTTAAACAGCCATCCCAAAAGGGGTATGTCTCCGAGAAGTGGAACCTTGAACTCGCTTTCAGTGGCGTCCTGACCGATGATTCCGCCGATGACAATGGTATCATGATCACGGACAACAACCGTGGTATCAGCAGTTCGTCTAAAAGTAGACGGCCTGAACTGGTCCTCATCTGACCCGGGCTTCAACCTTGTCACTTCTGTTGATATCTCAAGCCGCAGGGTGTCCGCCTGAGATATCTGCGGTGTGATACTTAGTTTCGTGGCAATATCGCGATATTCATACTGTGTGTAATCCTGCTGAGCAGTTGTTGTATTCTGACTTGTGATAAATGGTACATTCTGACCGACCAGGATTTCAGCTTTTTTATTGTCCGTGGTCAATAACTGGGGGGTTGATATAATATTTATTTCAGAATCGTTTTGAAAAGCCTTTAATACGGCAGCGATATTGGGAAAGGTGACACCGCCAATTTGAATGCCCTGCTTTAAAACACCAAGCGTGAAGCCGGATGGAAGCACAGGGCTTTCGATATCGGTAATCCCTTCAATCGTCCCAAATGGCGGCTCGCCGCTGAAACCGGCAACCGCCTGACCAGTGCCATCGTCAAAAATACCACCGGCAACCCACTGAACCCCAACCTCAAGATTTTTATCTTCAGCCACTTCCATGATCAGTGCTTCGAGGTATACCATGCGCCTGGGTATATCAAGTTTTTTGATCACCTCTTCAAGAACACCATATTCCTCTCTTGAAGCGGTGATAATGAGAGCATTGGTCTCCTCATCAGGCATAATATTGACGTCTTTGGAGATCGGCGGAGCTTTTCCCTCTTCTTCCTGTTCAGTTGTCTGTTGTTGGGGAATCGCCATCAACACCTTGGCCAGCTCGCCTGCCCGGGCGTTCTGCAGATAAAGGACGTGGATATTGCCCTCACCTCGCTGCGTCTCAGTATCAAGTTTTGCGACAAGATTTCTCACCCTTGCCGCGTCAATTGGTTCGGCTAGAACGATTAACGTATTGATGCGTTCGTAAGGCACCACTCTCACTGTTGAAGTAGCAACCCTTGCTGCTTGCTTGGCACCGGCAGCTTTCTGAAAAATCGTGTTAATTATGGTTGCCACTTTAACGGCATTGGCGTACTCAAGGGCGATGACGTCTATTTCCTCACGGGAATACTCAACATCAAGTGTTTCAATTATCGACATCAGGCGATTGATGTTTGAGAGGATATCGGTGATGATCAACATCCCGGATTGGGTATGAGCAATAATCACCGATGTTTTTGAAACCAGCGGCTGCAGAATTTTCTGCATTTCAAGCGGCGTTGAATATTTAAGCGGTACCAGTTGCGTGACAACCCGATCTTCCGGGGCTACTTTATCGCCTGAACGTATTGTATCAATACCTTTGGAACGAGCCTCCACTGAGGGTATGATTTTGATGACCGAACCAGCTTTAACCGTGGTAAAACCTTGTATTTCCAGAACCGACTCGAATACCTGATAGGCATCGGTTTCTGAGATCCGGGTTGGCGAGATTATCGTCACATTCCCTTTTACAGCTGGATCAACGATGAAGTTCTTACCAGTCAACTCACTAATATATTTAATAAAAAGGTTAATATCAACATTATCGAAATCGATTGTGATATAACGCTCATTTACTCTATTATTTACCGTCTGAGCCTCTCCAACTCCCTGGCCCATGACGAATATTCCTGCCAAAACAAAGAAGCATAAAACGAAGACTCGAGTGCAGTTCCCCTTGCTCAGCAGCCTCTTATAGTTTCTTTCAATACTCATACAATGACTAGATAACCGTTCATTATTATTCTAAATTACTCAAGTTATACATTTATCACGCCTAATCACTGAATATTGCCTGTTCTATAAATTTATAATTCAGGCCTAGGTACAAACAAACAATTTTCAGCGGCTCATTATTCCTGCATCTGGTGATAAAAGTCAATCC
>JABDPQ010000017.1 GCA_013042695.1 Desulfobacterales bacterium
TGATGTTCTGTTGTGACAATACCTCCGGTCGTCGCCTAATAAGAGTTAAATAAACATTGAAGGCGCCAACCCTGACCTATCGTGTAATTTCTGTTTATATCTCCTCAGACAATTCTGAGCGGATCCGCTACCATTTACCTGGAGCAGTTCGGGATACTTCAGCAACACAGAAAACAAGGCATCTATGATGTTCGGATCAAATTGGTGTTTAGCTCCCTGGTGGAGATTGACCACGGCATCCTCAAATTTCATTTTTGCAAAATGTTTACGGCCAGCCAACATGGTTTCAAACGCATCACATACTGTCAATATCCGGGCACCAAGAGGTATGGCCTTTCCTTTTAAGCCATCTGGATATCCTGTTCCATCGAAGCGCTCATGATGATGCAGGATAAGCGGCACAACATCGTTGAGAAACACCAGAGGTTGGGTAATTCTGGCACCAATGACTGGGTGCTGCTTGATGATGTCCATCTCTTTGCGTGACAGTATTCCCAAACGCTCCAAGATATCGTCGTTCATGCCGATTTTACCGATATCATGCAGCAGTCCACCGTGATAGACAGTCTCAATCTCTGGTTCCGCCAACCCCATCTCTTCTGCAATCAGTTTGGCAAAACGAGCCACTTTTACCGAATGTCCATGCGTTTTTTCATCTTTTGCCTCAAGTGCGAGCGTAAAACCTTCGACGATTTGCCGCAGATTTTGCAGCATTTTCTCATCATAACTCAGCGCTTTGTGCAAGGCGATAGCACCCTGCTCCCCCAAAGCAGTGAGAATTTCAAGCTCACTGATGGTCAATTCTCTGCGGTTGTAGAAATAAACTGCGAGTATTCCAGCAGTAGAGCCGATAATATCGAAAAACATACCGGCAATTGAGCCAACACTTTTCTTACCAATAGTATCAAGCTCAGGTATACGGCCATCTGACTTGGCATCTTCTATATAGATCAAGGGTCCTTGCTCAGAATCAAAGATTTGATTCAGGGTTTCATAGTCAACATCGGTTAGATTGCGATAGGGAAAACCATGGGAAATCATCGTTTCAATTTTCTGAGTGCCATGGTCTACAATCCAATAGATACATCCTTTGGCACCAAGGATCTCCTTGATATTGGTGACAATATTTTCAAGAATCTCAGTTGTACTCTCTCCTGAATGTATAGCCTTGCTGACTTGTGAAAACACTCTAAAAAACGTCGTATAATCTTCACTCATAACAATCCCTCACGGCGATCCACTGGTCATTGTCGCAAACCAGTCAAGAATCACCTGCTTCCTATACCTTCTATACAATACCATCTCTACGAAAATCGCGGATCTGCTCGGGCGTATAACCGAGTCCTCGCAAAATAACCTCTGAGCTCTCACCAAAAGAATCCGGAGGGGTTCTGATTGACCCTGGACTTTCACTCATTTTAACCGGAATTCCTAGAGCTTGTGACACAGTCCCGTCCCTGTTGGTGACTGGCACAACCATCTCTCTTTCCAAAAAAAGAGGTAAATGCAATACGTCTTTCAACGAATAAACTCTGCTGTAACAAACATCGCTTACACCCAGAAATTCGTCCCATTCGTCCACGCTCTTCATTTTAAAGATTGTTCGAATGGTGGTGATTATTTCCATCCGGCGATGTTCATCATATTGCAACTCACTGTAATCGGGTACCCCGAGCATTTCACAAAGCTGTTTCCAGAATCTGTTTTCAACGGCGCCAATGGCAATAAACCCGCCATCAGCAGTCTCATAGGTGTTGTAGCAAGCATAGCGATGAGAGAGAAGATCTTGTGATCTTTGCGGTTCTTTTCCGGCGTTGAGTCTGAAGAAGTGAGGTAAACTGAGATACCCAAGCAGGCCGTCGGTCATGGAGATATCGATATACTGCCCCTTACCGGTTGTTTTACGGTGATAGAGAGCCAGTAAAATACCAACAACAGCATTCATGCTGCCACCAGCAATATCAGCGAACTGGACGCCAGGTATCGTTGGTGGTCCCGTTTCAGGACCTACAAGTTCAAGAATTCCGGCTGTGCTCAAATAATTAACATCATGCCCTGCCCGATCTTTGAATGAACCAGTTTGACCGTACCCGGTAATAGCACAATAAATTATTCCAGGATTACAATCACTAACAGTTTCATAATCGACGCCGAGCCGTTTGACCACACCAGGCCGAAAACCTTCAATAATGACATCAGCACTTTCTGCCAGCTTGAAGAAAATATCTTTGCCCTCGATCGTCTTCAGGTTCAAGGCAAGATGCTGCTTGTTCCGGTTGATTGTGTTGAAAAATAAACCGTCCTGCCGAAAACGGTGATCCTCAATGGCAATGACTTCTGCACCATGATCAGCCAGAATCATCGAACAATAAGGGCCAGGCAGCATGCGCGAAAGGTCCAGCACTTTTATACCGTTGAGGCTTCCTCTGTTGCTCATCGATATCTCCTCAATATTTTTTTATAATTCTGCAAAATAATCGTCCGCTTCTGACAGACAAGCCAGACAGGACTAAAATTCAATGCCTTTTTGGGCCTTTATTCCCTCGGTATAGGCATGCTTGACTGCCTGCATATCAGTCACCGTGTCAGCAATTTCCTGCAATTCCGGAGCAGCGCCACGACCAGTCATGATAATGCTGAGGCGTTGTGGTTTTTTTCTTATCACCTCTACAATCTCTGCCACCTGTAGAAAATCAAATTGGGGTAGGTAAGTGATTTCATCAAGAATTATTAAATCATAGTAATCACTGTATATCTTTTCCTTGGCCAGATCAAAGCCCTCGCGGGCGACCTTTCTATCTTCCTCTATATCCTCTTTATTGAAAACAAACCCTTTACCACAGATATGCCAGTCTAGGTTTTCAAACGCTTTTTGCATGAGACGTTCACCATAGGAGCCCTTTCCTTTGAGAAATTGCACCACACATACCCTATAACCATGGCCAAGTGCCCGAAAAGCCGTTCCCAGGGCTGCGGTAGTTTTCCCTTTCCCATCCCCAGTATTGATAATGATACGCCCTTCCTGAACCATGCTTTCCCCACTTATATTTTAATGATTGATGACAATACACCCTAGATTACGATCACATGCTCTCCAAACACTATTCTTTCATAGCTACCCCTCACACTCGAACCAACCTGTATTTTTTAAGTAATTGTAATTAATACATAAAAAATGAGTTGACAAATTTCATGCAATTATTTTATATTCTGTCACAGATAAGACCGAGCGCTCGTTCAGAATTACCTTTAACCCCAATCCACCAAAAGCGCTCATCATTTTTTCATTATTGGGAGGAATCAGGATAGCATAGTTACATAATCATTCTCCTCCGAATGTTCTGAATCCATTTTTCTACTCTGCCCGACTCAGGTTACGACCTAGAACGCATTGAACAAGAACTCCTTGAAGATAAAATGGCCCAAGCCAAGAACGAGCGCTCAATCGGCAGGCATGGTTTGTATGAAGATTACTAAGCCCCAACCACAGCCCGTTAACAATAGAAATATACTCATTTTGCATAAGATTAAACAAAACCAATAAAAGGAGGACAGCAAAAGTATGACCCACGGCCTTCAGATATGTGATTGGTCATGGTCAGCAAACGTAAAACACATGGTGATGTGTTGACAATTATTTACCCATCTGTTGATACCGTGATGCGGCAAATACGCCAACAATTTCAGGTTGAAGCTGGGTGGGAAAACCCAAATGCAGTAAGTTTTTAAGGAGGAGATAATGAATAGTGCGTACAAGAAGGAAATTCGGTATACGCTGATTTTTAGCGTCCTTTTACTCATCTGTGGACACCTTGGACTGCTCTTCGTTGCCTTTCCGAGTCTGCAGGGCCATATGATTTTCGGTTTTCCGTCACAATATATTATTCCGGTTGCCATGGGATGGCTGGTTTTGATGGTAGTTGTTGGGATTCAGGCCAAACTGACCAACGCCCTGGATGACGAAATTGAAGCACTTAATGAATCAACTGAAACTACTCGGTGAGGAGGATATAAACCATGGAAGCACAAAAATGGGCATTAGAAAGCCCTACACTGGGTATCATTTTTGTAGGCGGTTCATTTATAATTTTCTATCTGATTGGCTGGTACTCACAAAGAGCAGCCAAATCTTCAACTGATTACTGGACAGCAGGGAGAAGCATCGGAGCGGTTACCAACGGTCTTGGCATGGCATCGAGTTACATGAGTCTTGCAACCTTCATGGGAGTTACCGCCTTGATTCTTAAGCTCAAGGTGCCTTTTGTCTATATGTGGATACAGTTCGCGCTGTCAATCCCGCTGATCACCCTCTGGTACGGAACGCCTCTGCGCCGCATGGGTGCTTTTACCCCGGCCCAGTTCGTACGCGAACGTTACGGGCTGCGAACCTCGTACATTGTCGTCATCTTCATGATCCTGATAATGGTCATGTATGCCCTTGGCCAGATGATCGGTGTCGCCAAGGTATTCGAGATGCTTTTCGGTATCAACTATACCGTGGCACTGGTCTGCGGTGGCGCCTTGATTGTCGGTTACGTGACTATCGGCGGCATGTATGGCACCAGCTACAACGCGGCTTTCCAGATGATCTTAATGGGGGTTGCTTTTGTCATTCCACTCGGTGCAATCATGAAAGCAATGGGTGGCACCGGATGGTATTTTCCACCGTTATTATATAGTGATATGGTTCCAGCCATGCTTGAGGCAGTGCCAGACTTCTTTGATATGAAATACGGCTTCAAATGGTATTTCTCTCTGATTCCATGCTTCACGCTCGGCGCCATGGGACTTCCACACCTTGGAATGAGGATTTACACAGCCTCAAACCTGAAGAGTGCTCGAGGTGCAATGGTCTGGTTCACCTTTTTCTGTGGTATCGTCTTCTGCTCGACCTACGCCATGGGTTTTTCAGGTGTATACTTTCAAGCTACCAGCGGTTCAGGTATTGCTCCAACCGATTTTGACAAGATCACCCTTATTCTAAACAGTGTCTATAATCCTGCCTGGGTTCTGGCCTTTGTCATCGCCGGTGCGATTGCTGCCGGTCTGTCAACAATCAGTGCCAACTTGATGGCCATCGGCGCCCTGATCGCTCAGGACATCATTGCAACCATTAAGCCCGACCTCTCTGACAAAACAATGAAAATTATTGGTTATGCTGCTATCGGCGGTGGTGGACTTGCAAGTATCCTGATTGCTCTTAACCCGCCGACCTTCCTGGTTGTCAGCATCCTCTGGGCATTTGGTCTTGCTGGCGTCACCGTGGCACCGCTGGTCATTCTCGGCGTCTGGTGGAAACCGGCAAACCGATATGGTGCAACTATTGCGGTTCTTGGTGCGGGACTCACCTATATCGCGGTTTCTCCCTATCTATTCCCAAATATCGTTATTGCTGGCGGTCTTCCGGCAAAAGTTGGGATGTCCGGTTCGCTCTTCTGCGTACCGCTCTGTTTCTTCCTGCATACGACGGTCTCGATGATCACCGATCGTGTTCCGGCCCTCATGGCTCGGATACCTCATCAGCAGGACAAAATGCTCGTTGACCGTATTCATGGCTGGTCCGAATATTGCGAAGAACGTTACAACAGCATCGGTGCCGGCCTCATCGTGGCAGGCGTCAGTCTACTCATCTGCATCTGGGCTGTATTGCCAGGTGGCTGGTGATGCATTAGGTTAATAAGCAGATAAGCATCTAATACACCCGCTCTGTGAGTCTTACCTCATGGGGCGGGTGTATTTTATTGCACCTGTTCTCAAAACAATCTAGACGATCAGCTATGACCTATTTGGATCTTTGGCCGGCACTGCTTACAGGAAAAGACGAGGTTTTCCACTTGGCACATGAAGGCAAAGTACGCAACATCACCCTGATCAACATTACCGTACTTGGGATACTGTTTGGCCTTTCAAATCTGTTTGTTGCCCTGCGAATCAGTCCGGATCTTCCCATGCAAGGCAAGTTTGCTCTGATCACCCCGACCCTTTTCTCGGTAATGGGAATTGTCTATATGTTTGTGGCACTTGCTGGATTTTGCTTGATTTACTGGGCAGCTGCAAAAGCATTTGGCGGCCCTGGCGGGTTTGGGCTGGTTATGGATTTGATCGGGTTATCGGCTATTCCTTTCTGGTTGCTTGCTCCGCTGCTGAACTATTATAAGAATTTCAGGTCCTCGGAATCGATGTCACTCGTGATTTTACTGCCGATTGTCCTGGCATTTGCCTGGTCATTTAAACTGATTCGCCAGAGTATGATTGCAGGACAGGGTATCAGCGAAGGAAAGGCAACACTCGCGGTTGCCTGCATGTGGATTTTTAGTATCAGCTCAGTTT
>JABDPQ010000532.1 GCA_013042695.1 Desulfobacterales bacterium
TGGATCCTCTTCACATACTGAACAACTGGCGACATGTTGCTCGATGAACTGAACCATCCGGGCTGGTGCCATGGTTTCTTCTCTAACACTAATATACCATGATTTTGACAGCTTAATCAGTCTCTCACACTGCATAGGAAAGTTATTAGATTTCGTTGTTTAATTAAGGGTTATAAATCGATTCGTTCCAATAATGAATACAAACACTCTACTATAATAAAAAGTTGCTTTCCGGGTCAATAGCTATTAAATTTACCTGCTCTCACACCTCGGAAAAATACGGAAGTGGACAGGGCACTGGTGGCCCTCCCGGACTTCAAATCCGGTGTGAGGGGTTAGTAGCCTCTCAGGTGGGTTCGATTCCCATGCACTTCCGCCAGCCACTTCAGAAGGGTGTGATAATTATCCCCATCTTAAATATGACGCACGTTCTTGCTACGCTAATCAAACACTTTTACCTACAAGTAGTTTGCACAAGTCGGTCTTGAGCTAGATTTATAAGATAGGACTTTGCCCTGTCTCGCGAAGCCCCCTTTTATGTATGTCCAAGGGTTCAGGCAGTTGTTGTTTTAAGAAGAGGAAATCCCATTTCTTCACGCTGCCGTACATAGCCTTCGGCGACTTTTCTGGCAATATTTCGTATCCTGGCGATGTATCGCGTTCGTTCAGCAACACTTATTGCTTTTCTGGCATCCAGCAGATTAAATGTATGCGAGCATTTTAAACAATAATCATATGCAGGCAGCAACAGGCCCATGTCGACAAGCTTTTGGGCTTCGCTCTCGTAGGTGTCAAAAAAATCGATCATCTTTTCAACGTTTGCCGCTTCGAAATTGAACGTTGAAAATTCGACCTCAGCTTGATGAAAAATCTCGCCATATGATATTTCGTCATTCCAGGCGATATCGTAGACGCTGTTAACACCCTGAAGGTACATGGCAATACGTTCAAGGCCATAGGTGATTTCAGCAGTTACCGGGTGCAGGTCAATAGACCCCGCCTGTTGAAAGTAAGTGAACTGTGTGATTTCCATACCATCGAGCCAGACTTCCCAACCTAAGCCCCAAGCTCCAAGCGTTGGTGATTCCCAGTCGTCCTCAACAAATCTGATGTCATGCTCAAGCAGGTCCAATCCGAATCGCTTGAGGCTCTCGAGATAGAGCTCCTGGACATCAAGCGGTGATGGTTTGATTACTACCTGGTACTGGTAGTAGTGTTGTAACCGATTGGGGTTGTCACCATACCTGCCATCCGTTGGTCGGCGTGATGGCTGGGGGTAGGCAGCTTTCCATGGCTCGGGCCCCAATGCTCTCAGTAGCGTGGCCGGATGAAATGTCCCAGCACCGACCTCCATATCGTATGGCTGCTGAATAATACATCCTTTTTCTGCCCAATATTTATTCAACTCAAAAATGATATCCTGGAAATTCATAGTGATCCTCAGTTTAGCGGTTATGGCTGGATGATCAGAGATTCAGACATACCATATTCAGGCATTAACATCTGATGCTGCTGCAGTTTATAATTGGTATCTTGACTTTTGTCCAGCCGGTCAGCATTATATTTTGCTGGTAGGAAGCAATACCGTAGATCCCAATGGTAAGAGAAAAACATGCAAAATCAAGAATATATGCAGCAAATTCAGGACCTGCTGACAACTTCGCGGACCATTGCCGTTGTCGGTTTATCTCCAAAGAAGAGCCGGCCCAGCAATATGGTTGGCCGCTACTTGATGGATGCAGGGTTTCAGGTGGTCCCGGTTAATCCTGCTCAGAGTCAGATCTTGAGTACTGACTGTTATCCCAATCTCGCAGCAATTCCCTACAAGGTTGATATTGTCGACATTTTCCGTAAAGCAGACGATGTTCAGCCGATCGTTGAGCAAGCTATCGCATCCGGGGCGCGGGCAGTATGGATGCAGCAGGGAATTATCAATGAAACAGCTGCAACACTCGCCAGAAATAATGGTTTGATCTGCATCATGGATCTTTGTATCAAGGTCGAGCACGCACGATTGAATTCGTAGCTTCCCTCATTCTTGCGAGAACATACTCATGGAACCCAAAATGCTTCGTATTCGCGGTGCGCGGATGCATAACCTGAAAAATATCGATGTTGATCTGCCAAGAAACGCAATGGTCGTTTTTACCGGACTCTCCGGGTCTGGAAAGTCTACACTTGCTTTTGATACCTTGTATGCTGAAGGACAAAGACGGTACGTCGAGTCCCTATCTACGTATGCCAGGCAATTTCTTGGCCAGATGAACAAACCAGACGTTGATTCTCTCGAGGGCTTATCTCCTGCGGTCTCGATAGAACAAAAGACGACAAGTAAAAACCCTCGTTCAACTGTCGGCACCG
>JABDPQ010000533.1 GCA_013042695.1 Desulfobacterales bacterium
GGACCATGTTGAGCAGGTCACTGAGTGTGTGGATGTTGATGAGAATTGTATGAAGCAAATCACCAAGTTGTTCAGCCTGGAATTCGCCTTCATGAAGAGAATTCATGAAACGCAGTATTCGCGGATAGACGAGCTCGATAATGGGAACCAAATCATCACGGAGCTCAACACCTGCCTTGAGCATGTCCACAGCTTCACCAAGATTTTCAAGGTTGGTGAGCACTTTTCTCAAAAGAACGGTCAGCTCATCTACGTGAAAATCTCCTTCAAGTTCATTAAAAAAGCTGATTGTTGATGGGTAGGCCTGCATGGCAATGGGAACCAAATCATTTTTCAGTTCCACACCGGCTTTGAGGGTGTCCACCATTTCATTGAGTTCATCCAGGCTTGTCAGGACATTTTTTGCCAGATGTACCGCTTTTTCATTAGTGTATTCGTCTTCAACGTCGGCAAAAAAATTCACCAGATTTGGCTGTGCCTGCTTGAGAACAGGCTCGAGATCACGTTTTAAATCCTGCAATACATCAGATTTCAGAGATTGAACCTCAGCTGAGAGCTGGTCCAGTTTTTCCAGAATTAAGGCTTCGTTCATCTTTTTTTCTCGCAAGTTTGGTTAGCGTGGCAGGTCAATGATTATAATTTTAGATTCTGGTATCGGTCTTAATTGCTGGTGAGCAATATTCAGCCAAGGCCATTACCATGCATTCCGTTAATTTTTTCTCTTGTATAAAGTACTACATTTCCCATAAAGTACCACAAGTGTCGTCACTACATAGTGGCATATTTGACGGGTTCAGCAGGAATTTGTCAAGAAGATTTGTTAAAGTTTGTCTGTGCAAAGATGTGTTTTAGGAGTGAAGCAGGAAGAATTCTATTAAAAAAAATATGCTATTACAACATATTACGACGAAGTGCAAAAAAAAATGTTGCAAAAAGGCAGGTTGAATTTCTGCAGAAAGTATGCAGTTCAGCACTATGTGTGTTATCCCGGTAGGTGAGCACTCAACCAAGTTACTGCTGGTGATTCGGTTGATACTATCGCCTGCTCTGTGCTATGGTGAACAGAAAAAAGTCGCCTGCTGCGATCTCATTAGTGCAAGGTAGTGGAGGTTTTTAAGATGGACAGAAGACGGTTTATCAGAGACGTGCTGCTTTATAGTGCAGGAGTAACATTGTCCGCTCCTCGT
Organism: Desulfobacterales bacterium; assembly: GCA_013042695.1. GTDB lineage: Bacteria > Desulfobacterota > Desulfobulbia > Desulfobulbales > Desulfocapsaceae > JABDPQ01. Next base: position 1,188 of record JABDPQ010000533.1, read on the forward strand.
TTTTCAATACCAGAAGTGCAGGCGTCGTCAGCCCAGGCAGCTGAAATCGCCATCGTAACCGGACAGGACTATGGCGCTATTGTCAGAGAGGCGCTGCAACTGCTTGGCGGCATGGAACAATTTGTCCGTCCAGGAAATAGTGTCGTGGTTAAACCCAATATTGGCTGGGATCGATCTCCAGAGCAGGCCGCAAATACCCACCCACTGGTTGTTGAAGCACTCGTCGAGCTGGCCCTTGAGGCCGGAGCATCAAAGGTGCAGGTCTTTGACAACACCTGCAACGAAAAACGCAGATGTTACAACAATAGCGGTATCGCCGATACCATCGTTGCTCTGAAAGACAGGAAGGCTCGTATCGAGTATATCGATAAACGAAAATTCGTGCCCATAGAAATCACCAGAGGGCGTTCACTGACAAAGTGGGATATCTATAAGGATGCGATAACTGCTGACTGTTATATTAATGTTCCCGTGGCAAAGCATCATGGTTTGAGCAGACTCAGTCTTGGTCTCAAGAACAGTATGGGAGCTATTGGTGGAAACAGGGGGAGACTGCATCATGATCTGGGCCAAAAACTCGCCGATTTGGCAACGGTCATCCGTCCAAAGCTGACGCTGATTGATGCTACCAGAGTGCTTATGAAAAATGGCCCTCAGGGAGGCCGCCTGGAAGATGTTAAGAAATTCGATAAAGTGATTGCCTCAAAGGACCCTGTTGCCGCAGATGCCTATGCCGCAACGTTGTTCGGGCTCAGACCGGAGGAACTCGATTCCACCGTGGCAGCGCATCGGCTTGGCCTCGGTCAGATGAATCTTGACAAGATTCGCCATTTGGAGCAGATCCTGCAGATGTGAAGGCAATGAACATTTCACGTAAGCGTTACCGGCTCCTGCGATTTGCGAGAATTGGCAGCCAAACCGCGTGCCTTGCTCTCTTTTTTTTCCTCTTTATAAAGACTGATTACACCGGCTCGGACACGATTGAATATGCGGTAAACATTCTTTTTCGTATTGATCCATTGCTGGCCTTCAGCACGATGCTGGCAATGAGAGCAGTCATCGCTTTAATGTTACCAGCATTGTTCATTGTCATCTTATCACTTCTTTTCGGAAGAGCATTTTGTGGTTGGCTTTGTCCTCTGGGAAGTTTGATTGATTTTTTGCATCCTGTACTGAAACCGCAAAAAAAAAGGAGCCCAACACGCTATCCGCACCTAGCCAAAATAGTGCTTGTTTTTATTCTCATTACTTCTTTTTTGGGGCTGCCGTTAGCAGGTTATCTTGATCCATTTTCCATTCTGGTTCGGGCGATGGTCCAGGCTTTGTATCCGGGTATAAACAATGTTGCTGTTGCCTTTTTTGCCTTTACCTACGATCAGGCACCAGCAGCGGTGAACATGGTTACAGAACCAGTTTATTCGTTGTTAAAATATAGTGTTCTCCCTTTTGAGCAGAAGTACTATGAGCTTGGTCTCGTGAGCTTTTTCGTGCTTGCAAGTGTGTTTTTGGCAGAATTTTTCCAACGCCGTTTTTTCTGCCGCAATGTCTGCCCACTCGGGGCTTTGCTTGGCTGGTTTGCCCGTGTTGGCGTGCTTCATATTTCTGGCGGTGATGATGCTTGCGGCAAGTGTCACCATTGCATCAAGATTTGCCGTATGGGTGCAATTGATGAGAAGCGTCATATCACTACAGAAGCCTGCATCATCTGCATTGAGTGTCTGGAGCAATGTCCTCGACAGGTAATTTCATTTGCTGGATCAACACCTCTGTCCCAAGGTTTAGGCTTGTCTCTGTCGCGCCGGCAATTTCTTGCATCCCTGTCAGCTGGAGTCCTGCTGCCGCCGGTTCTTAGTGTTCGTATACTGAAATCACACCCGGACCCATTGGTGATTCGTCCGCCTGGAGCACGAGCTGAAAGAGAATTTCTGCAACGGTGTGTCCGCTGTGCGGAGTGCATTCAGGTCTGTATTGGCAATGCACTGCAGCCAGCACTGCTGCAATCCGGCATCGAGGGAATATTTTCCCCGCGCCTGG
>JABDPQ010000536.1 GCA_013042695.1 Desulfobacterales bacterium
TAGTTGTTGTTTGCATGCAAGTCAATTCCAGCGTATAGTTTCATGTGGCACCTCCATCAGGTTGAATTGGTCTTCTACCTTGATTGTACAACATTTTTATGTTGCACAGGGAGCTGAATACAGCTCCCGCGAGGTGCCTTTTATATGATTATCAGGCTTGACATTTGGGCATTTTCCTTTGAAAAAATGCCCAAATGTCAAGCCTGACACCATTTTGACCATTTTGATGTTTACCAGTCGTAGTAGCGGCGGTTGTGGTTTTCAGCGATCAAGACAATTTTTCGGACCTTGAAATTACCGCTGAGGTTGATCTGCCAGGGGCCTCTGCTGTTATAGGTAGGGCTGTACAGACGCACCCGGTCATACGTTTTTCTGTGGTTTTTCTTGAAAGCTCTGGGGTGCCCGGCTACACGGTAATAATCAGAAACCCGGCGCCCTACGCGCAGTTGAGCATGGCCTCTGCCCACTCTGGACTTGGCGACGAGTATAACATTGCGTAAAGTTAGGTTTCTGGTATTTATCCATGGATACTGCTGTTTCAAGGCGCGTTTCAGCATCAGGGTTGCCGGTTGTCCTCTGCGGCCACCAATGTGCCGGTCGCCGAAATCAAGAACGTATCGTTCCAACTCTGCCAGAGCTGTCATGGGCAGCAAAAGAAGAGCAGTTAAAAAGATCAATACAGCCAATGTTCTCCCTTTAACTAAATGATTTTTATTGTTTTCCAAGACGTGTTGCCGGTTAAGAGTCATTTCTCGTCTTTTCATCTTTGGCCTCCATTATTGAGTTTATGACAGACGTGCTGTCTCTTGTCTATGACTCTATGAAAACCTGCCGTGTTTGTCAGTAGACACCACCATACATTCCAATAGTTTAGGGACATATCGACCCGATGTCGGGTAACAGGAAACGAGGTATTGGAGGAAGCGTTAGGTCGTTACAGCAAAAGATCTGGTGACCGGCAGCTATCGATTCGAAGGCTTCGAGTCGTTAGGAATAATCAAGAAACAAGCAGTATAGTCTGAAACAATCTGGTTGGATCACCTAACATCTACAGTCAGACTGAAAAATGCTGACTGATATGTTGCCATTGGGCGGCTATTTTCTCTCCGCTATCTATGATCTTCTCGAGCATCCGACGTTGTTCATCATCGAGCTGATTTTCAGTGTCAGATTCAAGAAGCAGTTGGGCATAGTTGAGTATGCCGTTGAGACTATTGGTCGTTTCGTTAATTGTCGTGGAGACAATTTCGCCATTATGCAGCATGGTGGCTGGGCCCGCTTCCCCCGGCAGGGGTACCCGTTCAAGCAATTCATTTACCGAGGTGATAAATTGAACGATCTCGCTGCCAGCTTCTTGCTGACAGATAAAACCAGTTTCCTCGACTGCCCCTCCTGCGGCCTGTTCAGACAGGTTCAGCAACGGTTTAACCGCTTTTCGATAGAGGGCAATCAGAATGAAGCTTGCACAACTGATAAGCACACCCATGGCACCAATAAAACTGAGCTGAAAACTGACTACCGAATCTCTGATCTGGCCTGATATTATGCGATCAACTTTTATCAGGCTCTCTGAAACCAGACGCATTTCTTCTTGCAGCTTCAACCCCGCCTCAGTTTGATTCTTCTCACCATCGATTCTTCTCAAAGAAATTGCCAGACCGGATAAATCAATGTTATCAGCCATTGCCAATTTATACTCACCAGGAACAATACCACTATCATATAATTGGGAGATAGTGTTGTTGAGCAGCTCTATCTCGGGAATGATAGTTTTGAGCTGTCCGAAATCTCTGGTGATGAGCAATTGTGTGACCTGCTCTCGAATGGTACCGAAAGCAAACAACGCTCTTTCGCTGATAACGTTGATTTCACTATACTGCCGCGTCAGTTGGAATTGGCGAAAGCTGAGGATAATAACGAGCAAGAGGGATACACCGACTATGAGAAAACTTACGGAGAGTAAACTTTTAATGGATTTCATGAATTACTTGAAAAGATGCTAATTCGTTAAGGTATCGCACGCTTCAGGTGGATCATCCATTTGAAATTCATGTCTCTTTTTTAATGAACAAGAAAAAATGATATCAAATTCCTCTGCATCGATGGTCTCCACCTGCATCAGGATATCTGCGAGCACTGATAAAAACAACCGCTCATTGCTCAGGATGGAAACGGCCTCACGATAGCAGCCATCAAGCAAGCTGTTAATTTCCTTGTCTATCTGCATCTCTGTCTTAGTTCCCATTGCCAACCTTTGCATGGAGGGGCCAAGAAAGTCATTGTCATCTGTTATATACACCTGCGGACCAAGGACCTCACTCATACCCCATCTGCAAATCATATTCGTGGCAATCTCTGTGGCACGCTGGATGTCTGACTGTCCACCAGTGGTCTGCAGCCCAAAAACAAGTTCTTCGGCAGCTCGGCCGCCCATAAGCGTGGTAATTCTGTTTTTGAGGTATTGTCTGCTGTAGGCCTGCCGATCATTAATCGGGAGTTGCTGCGTCTGACCGAGGGCGCGTCCCCGGGGTATGATGGTAATTTTATGAACCGGGTCAGAATCTGGCAATAATTTGGCGACAATAGCATGGCCGGCCTCGTGAAAGGCAAGGACGCGTTTATCTTTCTCGGTAATGACCATTCCCTTGCGTTCTACACCAAGCAGAATCCTGTCTTGGGCGACATCAAAGTCAGACTGATCAATGGCTTTTTTGTCCTGCCTCGCAGCAAGCAGTGCGGCTTCATTGACCAAACTTGCAAGTTCTGCCCCGGTAAAGCCAGAGGTCATCGTAGCAATATCCTCAAGATTTACCCCCGGACTTATCTTCACCTTTCGGCAGTGGACGTCAAGAATATGTTTTCTGCCCTTAACATCAGGAGGAACTATGGTGATCTGTCGATCAAATCGACCGGAACGCTTCAAGGCGGCATCAAGTATATCGGGTCGATTGGTGGCAGCAAGTACAACTATGTTGTCAGACGGACTGAAACCATCCATTTCAACCAGCAGCGCATTCAACGTTTGGCCCCGCTCATCATTGCCGTCACTTGAGGCCATCTTTCTGCTGGCCCCAACAGCATCAATCTCATCTATGAAAACGATGCAGGGCGCATGTTTTTTAGCCTCACCGAAGAGGTCTCTGACACGCGAAGCGCCCACGCCTACGAACATTTCAACGAAATCAGAGCCGCTAAACGAATAAAACGGCACTTCGGCCTCTCCGGCAATTGCACGTGCCAGCAAGGTCTTGCCGGTACCGGGCGGGCCCTGCAATAAGACACCTTTTGGTGTAGAGGCACCGATTTCGTTATACTGCTGCGGATTTTTTAAAAACCCGACAATTTCTTTTAATTCCTCCTTGGCCTCTGGTATTCCTGCAACATCTTCAAAGGTGATTTCCTGCAAACCAGTCCCCGGAAGCAGAAGCTTTTCATTTGCAAACTGCGAACTTTTGGATTCTCGATCTTTTACCTTGAGTGAAAGCCAGGAAACAAGCGATAAGGTGAGCACAAAAACAAGGCTCAGACCGAAAAAAACGAACCCGGAATAATCCTTTCGATATGATACCTGGATATTATTGGCGTGCCAGCTTGAGACAAGATAAGCGGGTTCCTGAACGACAGTTGTGTAAGCATCACCAGATTTTGTTCTAACTTGAAGCACATCATTTTGAACCACAAGTTCGGTGATTTTTTTTTGGTCAATATCGTTGAGTAAATCTGAATAATCTTTTTGCGGCAGCCGCGTTTCAATATGATATATCAACCCGCTAACAAAAAAGAGAAAACAGATTATAAAATAGATCAGCAGATTTCTGACCAAAATTGCCATGCACGCCTCTTAGGAAGCATTCAGTATATTTTATCAGCGTTACATTTGATCGATGCAGCTGTATGCTTATGAAAGCCTTACCATCTTATACAACTATTTAACGATATTTTAAAGCATTAGGGATGAGTGCAGCAATGCACAAAAAAAAGGACCATGGGAACTCGTGGCCCATGGTCCTTTTGAAATTCTGTAGATAACGATGCAACTACATGCCGGAGACCGCCCTAAACCAATCACCAATAAATGCCAATGGTCCGCCGCTTGCTGCCATGCCGGCTATGATACTGGCAAGGCTCCATAGCCCGACAAGGCCACCGAATGCAGCTACTGTTATAATCCCTACTTTTGATACTTCTGTTGCGCTGCTTTCGGTGACAGTCGCATTTACCTGCTCTTTTTGCTTGACTTTTGTCCTCTCGACCATAGCTGAGTCCCCTTATCTATTTCATGTTTTTTTATGAACCAATAACCGCTCTGAACCAATCTGCAACCAGGGCTCCTGGGCCACCACTGGCGACCATGCCGCTTACTAAGGCGATCGTGGCCCAAACTCCTATTGCCAGAGAACATGTCCCGACAACTGCGATACCGACGCGGTAAACTTGCTCGTCAACTTTGCCAACCGTCTTTTGTCCGCTTTTCGTTTTTCGCAAAATCGCTGATTTCATGATTGAGTCTCCGGTATTTTTTTTAGTGTTGCGCCTCATCATTTCTTACATACCACAATGCATGAGTCATGCCACAAAGCAGTACAATTTAACAGAGCATTCAATAAAAACACTTAAGTAATTAATAAAACAATATAAAATAAAATAATGACATCTCTGGAAGGTTATCGGAAGAGGGGCTGATGCAGGCACACAGAAAATAGCCACATTGTTGCGATACTGTTGCGTAAGCGACAGTAGCGCAACAATAACGCAACAATTTCGCAACATCTACAGGTCTTTTATCGAGAGGTTAAATCGCTTCATTCTTCGGTAGAGCGTGGACCGATCAATAGACAAGATTTGGGCCGCTTTTGACTTATTGCCCCCGGCTTTTCTCAGAGCATCAATCAGGATGTCTTTTTCAGCCTGCTTCATCTCAAACAGCGACAGCTCATCTCTCTTATCATTTGGCTCAAACGGTCCTTCGTGCCGGGCCTCGGCTTCTGTAATTGTTCTATTTGCAATATCTTCAGGTATGTGCTCAAGCAGAAGATCGGCTCCCTTGCAGAGAACACAGGCCCGCTCCATGATATGCCGCAATTCTCTAACATTTCCGGGCCATGAATAGTGCAAAAGCGCCTCCATTGCCAAATCTGAAACCCGATTGATACTGCGATCGTGTTTTTCGCAATAAAAGGTGAGAAAATGATTAATTAATAGAGGAAGACATTCTTTTCTTTCTCGCAAAGGTGGAAGATTGATTTCCACGACCTTAATCCTGTAGTAGAGATCTTCCCGGAAAAGTCCTTGTCTGACATGTTCTTTAAGGTTGATGTTCGTGGCTGCAATGACCCTGACATCAACTTTTAATGGCGTATCCATACCGACCGGCGTAAAGGTCATTTCCTGAAGGAACCGAAGAAGACGCAGCTGCATTCGGGGAGTAATATCGCCGATTTCATCAAGAAGAAGGGTCCCCTTATCAGCCTGAAGCAAACGACCGGGACGATCCCTATCTGCTCCAGTAAAGGCTCCCTTACGATGCCCAAAAAGCTCGCTTTCAAGCAAATCTTCAGGCAAAGAAGCGCAATCTACTTTAATAAGCGGCATGGAACTGCGTGCGCTCTCAGCATGGAGCGCCTCTGCAGCAAGCTCCTTACCGGTACCGGATTCTCCAGAAATAAGAACCGAAGTATCTACCTGGCCGACATTTTCAATCAGACGATACATTCCCTGCATCACCTTGCTGGAGCCGATAAATCCGTGAAATGAGTTACTGTCATTGATCTGGTTGTCCTGCTTGCTATCGGTGATGTTCCGGGCTACCAGCACAGCTCCATTGTGTGCCTCGTCAGAACTTTCGAGCGGAGCTGCATTAAGCGATATCATTTGCATCGAGCCATCAGGCTTAACGGTTTCAACCAAATGCTCACGAACAATTTGTCCGTCTCTGATTACCCTACTGGCATCTTTTGAACAGGCTGCACCG
>JABDPQ010000537.1 GCA_013042695.1 Desulfobacterales bacterium
ATAATCTAATGTAGATTGAGACGTTTGTCAATGCCACACTGTGCGTGACGCCCGCCTCCAAGACCGCGGCAAACTACTTGATACATCAGCCTTTGTCAATAGATTTTAAAAGGAAAATAAAAAAAGGATATTTTATCTTGAGCCACTTGCAAAAAGCCCTTTTCGTTCAACCTCTATGTTATGCTTAAATTTTTATCCTCGGAATATCGATTATATGCCTGCGGTAAAAATTTTTCGCATGGTTTGACTTTGAACGAAAATCATCATTATGCAAAAGGCTCAGTTTGTGTTGAATTACTTTCCTTTTGTCCAGCGCTGCAGCGCATCGATTATTTTTTTTGCCTGCTCCGGGCTCGAGATATTGAACTTGGATTTTGGCAGATAGTTTCCCTGTCGTTTCTGATAACGACGAATTGAATACATGTCTTTGCCGTATTCGCCGGTTGCTTTACTTAAATTTTGATAACGGAATAAAATGGTAGCCCAGGCTCCTTTCGAAAGGATAATTTTATCCAATTCTTTTACGACAAGAACACCATCCTCTTCATAGTTGACGGTCAAATCTTCTGCATTTGCGCTCATAAGGTCTTATTCCGATTTTTCTGTATTTTTTTCGGTGAAGTAACATTCTTTGCGTGTTGAGGCCTCCTTGTTTCTGCGCAAGGCATCCGCAGTTCTCGGGCTGTAGGAGGGCACCGGAGTAGGTCTTCGGTTTTCATCAATGGCTACAAAGGTCAGGTAAGCGGAGGCGATATGATTTGTCTCACCTTCTTTTAAGTCTTCGGCTTCTACCCTCACCCCGATCTCCATCGAGGTTCTGCCGGTGGCGTTGAGTGATGCCTTTAAAATGAGAAGGTTGCCAATGTGAACGGGACGATGAAAGTCGAGCCGGTCAATGGAAGCGGTTACAACCGCAGTACGGGCGTATTTCATAGCCACAACAGCGGCTGCATTGTCTATCAGTTTCATGATATCACCGCCATGCACGTTACCGTCGGGATTGGCAATATTAGGCAGCATCATGTGTGACATCAGAACCGGACACATGTAATCGGACATCGCACGACTCCATAAAATAAATGGTTGCATCGCTTGTTCAAGCGCAAACAATGCAACCATATTCAGTAAAAAAGGTAAAGGGTAAAGCGTTTAATCGATAAGTTCAGCCTCAACCACTTGTTCCTGCTGTTTTGCAGGGCTGAAGAGAATACCATTGCTATCTGCATCAACCAGGATGACATCGTCTTCACTGAAGCGGTTCTCGAGCAATTCCATCGCAAGCGGGTCTTCAACGTACTTTTGAATTGCTCGTTTGAGCGGCCTGGCTCCAAATACTGGATTATAGCCGACAGAAACAAGGTGTTTCTTGGCATTTTGGCTAAATCTCAGGGTAATTTTACGCTCTGCGAGTCGTTTTGCAAGTCTTTGGAGCTGGATGTCAACAATAGGAATCATATCTTCACGAGACAGCGATTGGAAGATGATGGTTTCATCAACGCGGTTAAGGAACTCCGGTTTGAAATGGTGATACAGTAATTCTTCAATTTGTTCCTTGATTGCCGAGCTTTCCTCTTCTTTTTCAGCCATTTGCATGATCAAGTTGCTGCCAAGATTTGAGGTCATGATGAGGATGGTATTTTTGAAATCAACGGTTCTTCCCTTGCCATCCGTCATCCTGCCGTCGTCGAGTACCTGAAGCAGAACGTTGAAGACGTCCGGATGAGCCTTCTCAATCTCATCGAGCAGAATTACCGAGTAGGGACGGCGCCTGACAGCCTCGGTAAGATATCCTCCCTGGTCATATCCGACATAGCCGGGAGGGGCTCCAATGAGGCGTGAGACAGAGTGTTTTTCCATGAATTCAGACATATCTATCCTGATCATAGCCTGCTCACTTTCGAAAAGAAAATCTGCCAGAGATCGGGCAAGTTCGGTTTTGCCGACACCAGTTGGACCAAGAAAAATATAAGAACCCAGCGGCCTGTCAGGATCCTGCAACCCTCCTCGTGCTCTGCGCACCGTGTTAGCTACAGCGGTAATAGCCTCTTCCTGGCCGATGACTCTTTTTTTCATTACACGTTCGGCATCCAACAACTTTTCTTTTTCCCCTTCGAGGAGTCTGTCAACAGGGATACCGGTCCATTTGGCGACAACACTGGCAACGTCTTCTGCACTCACTTCTTCTTTAAGCATTTGCTGCGTAGTCTGTATGCCTTGAAGTCGCTGGTTTTCTTGCTCGAGTTCATTTTCAAGAGCAACGATGGTGCCATAGCGAA
>JABDPQ010000538.1 GCA_013042695.1 Desulfobacterales bacterium
ATAATCTAATGTAGATTGAGACGTTTGTCAATGCCACACTGTGCGTGACGCCCGCCTCCAAGACCGCGGCAAACTACTTGATACATCAGCCTTTGTCAATAGATTTTAAAAAAACATAGTACTTAAAGTAAGACTGAAGTGACTATATGAGCTCAGGTTGTATGGTGATTAAAATAAATTTCATGAACAGATGCGCAGGCGGGGGAAGTAAAAAAACTCGGCATATTATACCGAGCTTTTTTACTTCTGTATGAGTAACCGGTGCTAAGCAAATTTCTTTTTAATCGAGCGCAGAAAATCTTTGGTCAGACGCGGATGTTCTGAAAGCTGTTTATAAATACGAGACGATAGGGATTTTTTAAAAAATTCGTCAATTTGCGCATAGGTCATACCCCGGGAAACGGCCTCCTCTGCTTTTTGAGTCATTACTTCTCTGTCTTCTGGAAGATCTATGTATGAGAGAATTCCCGTCACCAACTCAGGAGCGGCAGTCTTTTCCTGAAGATCACCGATATCTTTCAAAACTGTTTCAAGCTTATCATTAATGTGCGTTTCCAGGTCGGTTAATTTGTTTAATGCATTTTCCAATGCTGAGGATTGGGCTGCCAGTTTACCAGAAATGTCTTCTGCAGAACTGTCCAAGGTGTTGAGTTTTTCTGGGATCTCCTGGTTTTGCAAATCGTCCAAATTTTGTTGAAGAGAGGTAATTTGTGCCTCTAACGCCTGCGACTTATTTTGTAATTCAGTGACCTGCTGTTCCAGTTCTTCGCAGCGCTGCTCCTGGATAAGCAATTCTGCTGACGTATCAACGGATTGCTCCATTGCTTTCACCTCTGTTTTATGCAGCTGCGCCTCTGCTTTTTCCAATGGAACCTCTTGGGGATGTACAACCGTAGCCACCGGCTTTGTCGCCGGATCCTGAACAACAGCAGGTGGTGTCTTGGCACGGCGCGGTATTTTATCGTAAAAGGTTCCAAGAGAGACCTTCAGCTGCCCATATAGATCCCGAGCCTTTTCAGCTGAATAGATTGAGACCGCTGCTAAATAGAGACCGATAAGAACAGCGATCGAGAAAATTATGGCGATAGTGAGTGCTACGATGAAAAGTATTCCGGAAAACAAGCCGGATATCATGGCTCCGATGCTTCCGAAGAAACCTTTTTCTCCTGAACCGGCAACAATTGATATGAGGATAAAGACAAGAAGAAGTAGGGCACCTGATTGGATGAGTGGGTTGCGGAAATCATTTTTGTTCATTGTATACTCCTGATACCGGGGATTAATGTGTTATCAACCTGTAAGGGAGGTCCTCTGAGCGGATGGTCAACTTACTGCACTAAAACAATTGCTTACTTCTTAAGTCAACACATTAATCCTGACACTGTCAAGGTGCAATGTGACCTATTTGAATTTATATTACGTTTTGATCCCATTTAGGGTCCTGATTCGCTCAAGCACAGGTGGGTGGCTGTAGCTGAAAAAAACCATGAGTGGATGCGGGGTTAGATTAGAAAGGTTCTCGCGGCTGAGTTTTTTTAATCCTTGGATCAACATTTCGGGTTTACCGGTAGAATGGGCTGCATAACGGTCTGCTTCGAATTCGTGAACTCGGGAAAAATAATTGAACAGAATGGAGAGCAGGGTATTTAATGGTGAGTAGATGAAGGCAAAAAAGAAGAGACTTGCATAGATCGATAACGCTTCCATGGAAAATGCTTCAAATAACCCGGGATTTTCGATGAAGAATGAAAGGAGAAAAAACATCAGGCCGGTCTGCAAAACGCTTGAACCCATCATCTTCCAAATATGTTTTTTTTTGTAATGCCCCATTTCATGAGCCAGGACAGCAACGATTTCATCCTCAGATAATTTTTCAACCAGGGTGTCAAAAAAGACGATTTTTCTGAATGTTCCGAAGCCGGTAAAAAAAGCGTTTAATTTTGCTGAGCGTTTAGATCCGTCCATGGTGTAGATACCCTGGATTTGAAAATTTTCTTGTTTTGCATAGTGGGTGATTTTTTCGCTCAGAGAGCCTTCTTCAAGTGGCGTAAATGTATTGAATAGCGGCATGATGAGGACCGGTGCCAGAAATTGCAAAACAACACCGAATATGATTACCCCAAGCCAGCAATATAACCAGGCAAAGGGACCACTATTCTCAAAAAACCAAAGAATCGAAGCAAGGATTGGCGCTCCAATTATAATGGTGAGCAGAACAGATTTTATGATATCGGTGATAAACGTTAGAGGTGTTGTCCGGTTAAAGCCAAATTGACTCTCAATCTTAAATGTTGAATATATCGAAAAAGGCAAAGAGACAACGAATGAGAGCAACATCAGACCACCGGTGAAAATGACCCCGGTGAGTATCGTGTTGAGTTGAAAAGAACGAGCGAATAAGTCGATAAGATTAAAACCACCAGCAAGAAGAAATATGACAGTTACAATGGTAGAAATGCTATTTTCAATCAGAGAAAACCCTGTTGTTGTCCTGGCATAGTTTTGTGACTGTTTATACCCTTCTTGCTCAAAAACATCTGAGAACTCAGCGGGTAGTTCCGGTGAGAGAGCTTTAATATTATAAACGGAGATGATGACATCGAGCAGGTAGTGAAGGATGATAACGGCGAGAATGAATAGAAGCCATGAATTCATAGGTGCATGGTGAATTAAAAAAAATGTTAAAGATTAGACATAACTTATAATACATGATGGCAGGCGAGCAAGGTCCAATTACACACAGTGGAGCCACTTGCAAAACGCCCCTTTCGTTCAACTTCTGCGTTATGCTTAAATTTTTATCCTCGGAATATCAATCATATGCCTGCGGTAAAAATTTTTCGCATGGTTTGACTTTGAACGAGAGTCATCATTTTGTAGAAGGCCAGTGATTCTCATTTAAAAAAAAGAGCCCGCTGAAGAGGCAACAACAGCGGGCGTATATTCATTACTAGATGTGTTTTTGATGGTTACATGATTGAATCTATGGTAGCCGAGGTAATCTTCAGGAAGGTGCCTGGAATCACACCCATAACGATGATAACAATCAGCAGGCCAACGGAAACTGCCTTGGTAAAAATACTTCCTTCGATCGGTGTCACCGTTTCCTGAGCTGGATCTGTACAGTAGGCTATCCTGACGACTGAGAGGTAATAGTAAATGGCAATGGCCGTGTTAATAGCCGCCAAGATCACCGGGATGGTGTAACCTTGTTTCAAGGCGTTGACCAACAGCATAAATTTCCCGGCAAAGCCAACAAAAGGAGGAATTCCTGCCAGGGCGAAGAGCCCGATAGCGAGGGTAATGGCCAGAAGCGGTGATCGTTTATGCAGGCCGGTGAGGTCATCGATCTTAAGGTTTTCTCCGGCTCCGGCGACCGTGCAGATAACGAGAAAACAGGCAAGGTTCATTGCTGCGTAGCCCATGATGTAATAGAGCGAAGTGGAATATCCTTGAGCCTGAAAGGTCAGCAGTCCAAACA
>JABDPQ010000541.1 GCA_013042695.1 Desulfobacterales bacterium
AAAGCTGCCTGCGCCTGGTCCGTGCATTGGCCGTCGAGACGCATGAGAACTGGATAGAGGCTCATCGCTATCTAGATATGAATTTACTCAAGGAGCACAAGAAACATAAACTGATGGAACTGGCAGCATAGGGCCCACTGCAGCCGGCTACGCCGGCTGCATGTCTATCACATGTCATGAGATATCAAATTGCAGAACTTGACGCACACAACTGTTGTTAATCGCCCGCCATTCCTCTTTGCTCTGGGAAAATACCTTGCGAGGGGACATGGAGGTCAAGGTTGCAGCAGTCGCCACACCCCCTATGGCGACAGCACGAAGAAACGTACGCCGTTGTATTTTTGTATTCTCTTTCATGTCATCCTCCTTTTTGCATTTTTACGGCCAATATCCCCAATAATACGATACTTGACCAATACCGAGGTCGCATTTACAGCAAGCGCAATTTAGTGAGAGGTTATTATGCAGGCATAACCACTAATCCTAACATGTAAATAGAACAGCGTGGTGGTGAAGATAAGTATTAATTATTCGAGCAAATCTATCTTCTCCAAAGATTCAAGATCGCTGTAGGTTATTCCTGCCAAGGTAGGGGGCTCTATCGGAAGCTGGATATCGAACCTCACATATAGGTAAATGGCACCAAGGTTATATTGAACAGGCCTATCCGCATAACCAAGGTTTCGACTATGCCTTATTGATTATCAAGAGAATTGACTAAAGCCTAATCCATCGTCAACTGAACGGTTTTTATGTCACGCTTTATGTCTTGCGTTCCGGCCAGATTTTGACCTTAGGTTCAAGGAGCCATTCATGTTCTTTACGAAAATATCTGGTGGTTGGAAGCCATCGATCGTCGGGAAGATGCGGAATCATCCAGATATAGTACATTGCATATCCCGGCGCAGCTCCCTGAGAGTGCGTTGTGTCCGGTCCAATCAGCGTTGTGTAACCATTTTTTACCGTATGGGCTTCATCGTCGAGCAGAGAAACACCGAAACCCTGGGGTGGAAAGAAGCGATAGTGATAGATTTCAGGCTGTGGATGGTCATGGGGAGGATAGCTGGACCATTTGCCCGGATGATTGATCACTTCTCCCAACACCATATTTGACTGCGGGTTGATTTCTCCATCAAAAACGGTTCTGACGGACCGAATCGATGTTTCGTTTAACGTACCGGCACCGAAAATATCGGTTCTGATATCCTCAGGCGCATACAGCCTTGATGCAAATACTTTATCGTTATCCACCTGCTCGACACATATCTCGCATTCTGCATCTGTCGTTACGGTTACCTCTTCATCTTTAGCAACATGGAGCGCGTAGGGAGCTTCGTCAAAACAGGAATTTCTGGTAATAGTTTCCTTTTTTCCATCCCAGATAAACGTGGCTGTACCTTCGATCATCAGCCAGGCCCTTTCCCGTCCTTGGGGAAACACTTTTGTATCACCGCTCTTCAATTTTAAGATTCCGAAATCCAACAACATGTCACTGTGCCTGCCGCACTGTTCGGTTATCGGGGTATAACCATAAGCAAACGGCTTATCGCATTTTACTATCATGGGAGCTCCTGCAAACCTGCAAGTTTGGCCGCATCTTCTACTGCAAACGGTTTGCGTTTCTTCATAATGCAGTCTATGGCTCCAGTTGTACTTTTATAGCTTTGGATTTGTCTCGGGCTAATGCAAAAGCTTGCTCGAAGTCATTCAACGCAAAAGAAGCAGACAGTAAAGGCAAAGGGTCAAGTTTTCCCTTTTCCAACATGTCCACCGCAGGACTAAATTGTAAATTTTGTCTCAGCACGAATAGTACATCCAATTCCTTTGCAAATGCATGGCTAAATGGTATCTCCGACTGTCCATCCGGCAAAATCCCAACCTCCACTACTTTTCCTCCTGGACTAGAGGAAGATAATGCTACTTCAAACCCTTTATACGTACCTGTAGCCTCAATAACTATTGGAAAAGAATTTGGCTCTTGCTGCCAAGAGGCAATAACCTCATTGTCATGCTGTGCATTGATGCACTCATCAACTCCCAACTTATGAGCGACTTGCAGAGGGTAATCTAAGATGTCTGTGATGGCCACATAAGCGGCGCCTGATAAACGAGCCAAAGAAGCAACCAGAAGTCCAATGGTTCCAGACCCAATGATTAATACTCTTTGATTGAAGAAATTACCGGCGCGCCGGACCGCATGGAGCGCGACAGTGAGAGGTTCTGCGAATGCCAATACCTGATACGCGGTATCGTTTCTAACAACATGACATTGCTGTTCCCGAACTACGACCGTTTCTTGAAAAGTACCTTGAATGTGAGGGAAATAGCTGGCTGATCCCATAAACTTAATATCGCGGCAGAGATTTTCCTGCCCTCTTAGACAATATTTGCAGTTTCCGCACACTAGTCCGGGATTTATCACTACTCTGTCTCCCGGCGTTAATGTGGATTTTTTACCTACCTCGACAATTTCACCGCAGGCTTCATGTCCCAGGACTAGGGGTTCTTTTAAACTAAAGGCAGCAACTTTTCCATGTTGATGATAATGAAGATCACTACCGCAAATACCTGCTGCCTTGATCGCTATTCTAACGTCGAGATCTCCAAGTTCAGGTAGGCTTCGATCTTCCAACCGCATATCCTGTTTATCGTACAAAACGCAAGCATTCATAGTTTTTCTTTTTAGAAAATCTGTTAATGAAAAAGTGAATCGATTTAACCAGCAAGGCAATCGTCAGGGTAGCCTCAAGCTTTGCGATATCCGTATGTCAAAAGCCCCCACGCACCTCCACAAATTTCTGCACCTCCAGCATGGTGGGCATGAAATTAGCGCAGCCGTGTTTGGTAACTACAATAGCTCCGCAGGCATTGCCCAGACGTGCTGATTTATACCAGCCCCAGCCGTTCACATGACCGTAAAGAAATCCACTTCCAAACGCATCACCGGCACCGAGAATATTGTATATCTCAACAGGGTATCCGGGCGCATCGATCTGTTCAGTGGAGCCGTCGTCCCGTTTCAGGTGGACACGCACCCCGTCTTCTCCCCGCTTCTGCAGCAGAGCCTTGGGACCAAGAGCAAGCAACGTCGCTATTGCCTCATCGATATCCCCGTCGACCCGGGCATCGGAAACCTGTGAATGGGTCAGGTTGATCTGCCCAGCATCGACAAGCATGGCAGCGTTGATTTCATCTTCTGTGCCGATGACGATGTCGACATTGGGCAACACCGAGCGTATCGTCACCCCGAATGCCCGTGGATCATGCCACTGGTCAGGACGGAAATCGATATCGAGTACTACCTCTGTGCCTACCTTTTGGGAAAGTTCGGCAGCAAAAATGGTTGCGGTTCGACAGGGATCCTTCGCCAGATTCGTGCCAGCGAACTGAAACACCTTACTGTTGCCAACAGGGGCGACCAGCACATCATCGATGGTCAGTTCTATATCAGCACAATTATCGCGGTAATAGATCAACGGAAACTTGTCAGGCGGTTCGATCCCCAGTGCTACCGCACTGGTACGGTGCCCTGGCTTACGCGGACTGTAGCTGGTCTCCACCCCTTCCTGTTCAAGAAAATGGAGGATAAAATCTCCCACCGGATCTTCCCCGAGGCCGGTGAGAAGTGCGGTCTTGAGGCCCAATCGACGGGCCCCCACGCTGATATTGGTTGGTGACCCACCGACATAGGCGGCAAAATTCTTAATTTCAGCAAATGGCGCACCGATATCGTTGGCATAGAGATCTATCGAGGAGCGACCCATATGCAGCGAATCGTATGTTTTGGTTGAAGATGTCATAGTTTT
>JABDPQ010000544.1 GCA_013042695.1 Desulfobacterales bacterium
AAAACGAAAGTGATCAGGATAACAAAAGCGTTTGTCACCATTCCACCAAGGCTATTCAACAGACCAGCGGCAAATAACATGATTTTGCCGGGATTCAAGAGCTCTTCCAATTTGGCACTATCAATCGAAAAACCCTGGTCAGCAAGTATTTGCAGGATCTCTCTTGTTATTAATGATAAACGATCCTGATAATAGGGAACATTTCTTGAAAATTCAGCAAGTGTCGACCCAATAACCATTGCCAATAAAAGCCACAATCCACCAACGATTCCAAGGATCAGCAAGAGTCCAAGCACCTCTGGTATCTTTCTGGATTTAAGCCAGAACAGCAAAGGTGTGCAGATAATTGCCAAAAATATCGCTAATAAAAACGGTACAATTAGTGAGCTTGCTGCTTTCATCCCGGCAACGACAACAACAAGCGCGGCAAGTTGTATCAATGCGTTACTGCGCTGAGAAGAAGGTAAAGTCATGAATACTCCCTGTTACAAGTGCCCCCTGATTGAAAAATCTTTGCCTTCTTGGTTTCTATACATTATGCTGAGGCAGTTACGATCAAAATAACAAGCTTAACGCTCTAAAAATACAGAAGATTAATTTATTTCAAGGTGGTCACAATTAATTCACTATGCCGCCTTGCCAGGCGTTCGGCAGCGGCCTTTCTACTTTGTCACCACTTCTTTGATAGCAGACGCTGATCATCGAAATTATAAACTTAGGGTATTACAGCTGACGAGCAATGCTGATCAATATTTATTCATTAAACTTTTAACTTTATTCAACAAATACTCAATAGAGAGCGGGCCACATGGTTATTGCAAATCGTTTTTATTTACATGTAATTGTTGCTATTATAGCACTTAGCCTGTCGTCATGCACATCAAAGCAACCTCAGATGAGGATTACAACCGTATTGCCAGCAACATCGAGTGTTGAAATTACTTTTGATGAAAAGCAGATAGCGGAACAGTGCAGAGTATTTGCCCACCTGATCATAGCAATTCCTGCGCATCTCTCAGAAATTGAAATAAAAGAACAGGTTGAAGACTATGCAATGAAGAACGGTGCCGATTATGTTCTCGTTGGTTTTGTTCGTGAAAATTTAGACGACCCGAATGCTATCACCTTCACCCCATACGGTCCCAAGCAACCCTATCTATTCACGCAGCAGTGGACTGGCTGGAAATTTGGTTTCAGGGACTGGAACCGTGGTGGACAGCTCGTCGACTATGGTTACGACAGAATGAAAAGAGAAAAAAGCCCTTTTGATATGCCGGTCAATGTTCAGGCTCTCCTGCTCACCTGTCAACTAGGCCCCCTTAAGCAATAGCAAAAAGCTACCGCTCTATAATCAGTATGCTGAGACGAGTGTTGCAATCTCATCATTTCGGTAAACGAGGTGACGCCCCCCTCAGGGTCTTCTGGGTTGCTCAAAAAACTACTTTTATGGTGTCCAATTTTTACAACTCTCGTTGAGGATTAGAGGGAACATATCCAAGCCGCAGCATCAGCAATGATGCTTTTATCCGCGTTTTAGGAGAAACATCTCAGCTTTTTTTTAGAAAAATAAAAAAGAACAATGTTCTTTTTTTACGTTAGCTTGTTTGTATTACAGACATTTTATCTATTTGCATTGTCGAGATTATTTTTCACTATGGGACTTGAAGTGACTGTAAATATTTAGTATATGTGGTAGCATTGTAAATTTTTTTTAAAATAAAGGAGGAAGGCGTCTTAAGTAACAAGCGTAGAATTAGCAAAACAACCTGATAACTCCAAGAGAGGTAGACACATGGCTGACTATGGAAAGGTATTCACAGAGAGTATTGAGAACCCCGATAAATTCTGGGGCGAAGCCGCTGAAGGCATTGATTGGTACCAGAAGTATGAGCACGTACTCGACGCCGCAAATCCACCATTTTACCGTTGGTTTGCCGGTGGCACGATGAACACCTGCTACAATGCAGTTGATCGCCATGTGGCCCGAGGAAATGGAGATCAGGTTGCAATCATCTATGACAGCCCGGTAACCGATACCATTACCAAGGTTACCTATAGAGAACTGCAGGATAAGGTTTCTGTCTTCGCCGGTGGTCTTCAGAAATTAGGGGTCACCAAAGGAGACACCGTTATTATCTACATGCCGATGATCCTGGAAGCTGCTTACGCTATGCTGGCCTGTGCCAGAATCGGAGCGATTCACTCTGTGGTTTTTGGTGGTTTTGCCGCCAGCGAACTGGCCATCAGAATCAACCATGCACAGCCCAAGGTGCTTATAACCGCCTCAGGTGCCATCGAAGGAAAGAAAACACTCGCATATAAACCTATTGTTGATGAAGCTATCGACATGGCAGAGCATAAAGTTGAAAGCTGTGTCCTCTATCAGCGTCCTTTTCTCACTGCTGAACTTCAGGAAGGTCGAGATTATGACTGGAACAAATTAGTAGCTGACTCGAGCCCAACAGAATGCGTGCCGGTTGCAGCAACCGACCCGCTCTACATCCTTTATACCTCAGGGACAACCGGAATGCCCAAGGGTGTCTTGCGTGATAACGGCGGGCATGCTGTAGCACTGGCCTGGAGCATGAAAGCCATTTATGACATCGACGAAGGCGATGTCTGGTGGTCGGCATCAGATGTCGGCTGGGTTGTCGGACACTCCTACATCGTTTATGGACCGCTACTCAAGGGTGCCACCACAATTCTGTATGAGGGCAAGCCAATCGGCACTCCTGATGCCGGAGCTTTTTGGCGGGTTATTTCAGAGCACAAGGTAAAATCGCTGTTTACCGCCCCCACTGCATTTCGTGCCATAAAAAAAGAGGATCCCGATGGCACCTTCATTAGCAAGTATGACATCTCCTGCTTCGAAGCCCTCTATCTTGCAGGTGAACGACTCGACCCAGACACCTACCACTGGGCCACCAACTTGCTCAAGGTCCCCGTCATCGATCACTGGTGGCAGACAGAAACGGGCTGGGCCATTGTGGCAAATTGTCGCGGCATTGAAGAGCTTCCGGTAAAACCAGGATCTCCCACCAAAGCTGCGCCAGGCTATAACGTCATGATTCTCGATAATGAAAACAACGAAGTCGGACCCAATATTGAAGGAAATATAGTCGTCAAACTCCCCTTGCCTCCCGGCACACTGACGACCCTGTGGCGCAACGATAAGCGCTTTGTAGAATCATACATGACGACATTTCCAGGCTACTACGAGACCAGCGACGGCGGCTACATTGACGATGAAGGTTATATTTATGTCATGGGTCGCATGGATGATGTCATCAATATCGCTGGCCATCGCCTATCCACTGGTGCCATGGAAGAAGTAATCGCAACTCATCCAGACATCGCCGAATGCGCCGTCATCGGAACGGATGACCAGTTAAAAGGGCAACTGCCGGTTGGGCTCTTCGTGCTCAAATCAGGGGTCAATCGAGATACTGAGGAAATCAAAACAGAACTGGTGAAAATGGTGCGGGAACAGATTGGCGCTATTGCCTGTTTTAGAGAATCGTCTGAAGTTGTGCGGCTGCCCAAGACCAGATCCGGAAAAATTCTCAGGGGTACAATGCGTTCAATTGCCGCAGGCAAAGAATACCGTGTACCCTCAACAATCGATGATCCTGTAATTCTTGATGAGATTACGGACACCCTGACTAAGATGGGTTATCCACATTCCTCATAGTAGTCTCAAGGATCTGCAACTTGCTCGACAGGTCTTCGCTGAGCTTTTGTCGGCGCCGGCTTGTTGAGCAGCACTCTCACAAGCAACCATTTCCGCATCTGGTTATAAGACTTCACAACATAACAGCTATCATCTATAGGAGCGTAATCAGTAAGTATTATGAAAATTCATGAATATCAGGCAAAAGAGCTCTTCAGATCCGTACAAATTCCAGTTCCTGATGGCATCCTTTGCACAACTC
>JABDPQ010000546.1 GCA_013042695.1 Desulfobacterales bacterium
GATGAGAATCGGCATTATTGGTATCGGTAATCATGGCAGCAGATATGCAAAACATATCGTCCACGACTGCGATGATTTGCAATTAATCGCAGTAGCCCGGCGTTCAGGTGAGGGTGAGCAGCAGGCAAGAGATTGGGGAGCAACCTGGTATCAAAACTGGCATGATCTGGTCGGCTCCCCCGAGGTGGATGGTGTCATCTGCGCCGTTCCTCCGGCGTTAAATCTTGAAATAGCCCGGCTGTGCTGTAAAAATGGTAAACCACTGCTGGTTGAAAAACCTCTGGCAACAAATTCAACCCAAGGCAATGAGATTGTTCGGATGATGGAGCGTGCCGGCGTCGCCTTAACCGTTGCCCAGACCCTGCGCTACAACCCGGTGATTCAGAAACTTCGACAGGAACTTCCGCACCAGGGCAAACTCTACACCGTTTACGCTAATCAGCGGCTTGAACCCTCCGACATTGAATGGCTGGAGAATCCAGCAGAGGCAGGGGCGGGGATCACCTTTCACATCGCCGTACATGTCTTTGACGCGCTTCACTTCATTACGGGGCTGAAGGTCAAGAGAGTATCGGCCATGGTCCGCAGCTGTAAAACCCAGCATTTGGAAGATCTAGCCTTAATACATGTTGAGATGGAAAATGGTGTCGCCGGAATAGTGGATGTCAGTAAACTGAGTTCATCGAGAAGTGGCCGCTACGAATTCATCTGTGAAAAGTCGCAACTCCATGGCGATCAGATTCACGGTTATGTCAACTCCATATCGGCAAATCGTGAGGAAGAGATCGGCAAATTTCCGCCAACTCCGGCTATCCTTGCACTGCTCGAGGACTGGCAGCAGTTTTTGAATAAGACCGGACCAAACCCAGTCACCGGATATGACGGTCTCTATGCCATCCGAGTGAGTGAAGCAAGCCTAGAATCATCAGAAGACAGCCGCTGGGTAAACGTCTAAAAAAATAGGTATCAGAAGAGCCTTTTTCAAAATGATGATTTTCGTTCAAAGTCAAGGCATACGAAAAATTTTTACCGCAGGCATATAATCGATATTCCGAGGATAAAACTTTAAGCATAACGTAGAGGTTGAACGAAAAGGGCGTTTTGCAAGTGGCTCAGAAATTAATGTTTAAAGGATCGCTGTCCTGTGAACATCATGGCAACTTGCGGATCCGCCTCATTGCAAGCTTCGATGGTCTCGAAATCGCGCATCGACCCACCTGCCTGCAGGATTGCTGAAATCCCCTGCTTAATGCCGACATCGGCGCCGTCCCTGAACGGAAAAAAAGCATCAGAGATCATCACCGATCCAAGTAGACCTGCTTTGTCATTGATCACCTGCTTGTCAATCGCCTCTTTCTCCTTCTTGTCTCGTTTGCCCTGCGAGATCGCCAGTTCAAGCTCTGCATAAGAAATCTGAAAACGGTCAAAGCAGAGGATGTCTGCATATTTTATATATGCTTTATGAATAGCAATTTCTGCCACTCCGACACGGTCCTGCTCTCCTGTACCGATACCGACGGTGCAGCCATCTTTAATGTAAAGCACGGAATTCGAGGTGACACCGTGTTCAACGGCCCAGCCAAAAATCATATCATCAATTTCTCTTGCGGTCGGTTCGCGCTGGCAACGATATTGTTTATCTTGCCAGGTGGCTGTGGCAGGTTTCAAGTCAGTTTTGGAACGAATCGAGTTGACCGCTGATTGCTGAACAATGATGCCCCCATCAATAAGACTTTTAAAATCGATAAAGCGATAGTTCTCAAAATCCGCCAGACGATCTATCTGTGCAATCCTGATAACCCGCAGATTCTTGGCCTTCTTGATGATGTCCAGGCTGCCGTCCTCAAACTCGGGAGCACAGACAACCTCGAGATAATTTTGAGCAAGAAGCTCAGCCGTATCCCTGTCGCACGGACGACTCAGAATAACTGCTCCACCGAAGGCCGCAATCCTGTCTGCCCGGTTTGCTCGATCAAATGCTTCGGCAAGTGTGCTGCCGTAAGCGGCACCACAGGGATTGTTGTGTTTAAGAATCACGGCAGCCGGTTTGTGGGTAAAGTATTTGAGGATATTGAGGCCGTTGTCAATATCGGTCAGGTTAATTTTGCCGGGGTGCTTGCCGACCTGAAGCATGTCTTCAACCGGTATTGCAGAGACCAGACCGTTTTCAGGTTCAAT
>JABDPQ010000554.1 GCA_013042695.1 Desulfobacterales bacterium
CTTGAAATAACGGGTGCAGAAAACAAATCGGAGTCACAAGCAAGGTAGCGGTATTCTGGTATGTTAGCCTCTCAAGAAAATCACATTTTTCTTGGATGGGGTTTTATATTCTCTTGAAGGGGGCCTTTTAATGGGTGACCCCACTTCGTTAATCTTGCGTTCAATGCGTCAGCGCATAGATTAGATAATTAATCCCAAGTTGATATGCAAGGTTGGCGTATTTTGTCGGGTAATGCTCATCATAGGTATGCTCCCACCCATCTCCCATGTCGGAATTCCAATTGATCAAAACCATGATCCGTCCCTGACTATCAAGAATAGCCCAATTTTCGGGGTTCATATGGTCAGATGGTGTATTGCCATGTAAAAAATAAATACCGGGGATCCGTTGAGCCCCCTCGATATCATAAAAAATATGGAAAATGGCATGATGGGGATCGAGTTTAAGCCACTGGCTATCTGGAAAGATATTCTCAAAGGCCCGACGGAACACCTGCCATCCAACATTACCTTTAAAATCGTCAATTAACAAAAAGCCACCGCGTAGGAGATATTCTCGTAAGTTTTCAACCTCCTTTTCTGTAAAATCCGGACCACCGTCTCGACCAATTTCAACCAGGTATAAAAAAGGAAACTCAAAGATCCGGTCATCATCAAACCGTAACACAGCCGGTTCAGCATGAATATGGATTCTTGATAAGCGGCTGACGCCACGTAAGAAATTAACTTCTGCAGCCGGATAATCGTGTGCCCAGCCACCATGTCCCCAACCGTGTTCCACCGCATCAAATTGAACACGAATAAAGGTAAATTCATCTCCTGCCGAAGTGAGGTTTCTGACATTTTCTTCACCGCTGGCAGCGGCAGCATAAAGGGTGAGAACGAATGCTATTGCCAAAAATCGTAACAACATAAAGAATCTCAGAAGTAGAAGGTGAGGAGGTTCAGGCTTGACACCACTTTTGATCAACTGCTCTTCAAGGTTATGATAAATTCACTGCCTTCCCCATAGGTGCTCGACACTTCCACGGTGCCACCGTGGGCCTGTATGATGTGCTTGACAATTGCCAGTCCAAGCCCGGTGCCGCCATTTTGGCGATTTCGTGCCTTATCACTTCGATAAAATCGCTCAAACAGGCGGGGAAGATGTTCTTGAGCAATGCCGATGCCTCTATCAATGATGCGAATGCTCACATAGTATTGCCCATCTATTTCTTCTCGATCAGCACGCACATCGACTGATTCATCTTTTTCGCTGTAGGTAATCGCATTATTAAGTAAATTTGCCACTGCATGTTCGAGAAGTGTTTCATTTATCGACAGATACAAAGAAGGTTCACAGGCAAGATTGATTTTCATATTCTTTCCAGTTGCCCTCTTCTGGCAGTTTTGCACAGCACGCTCAAGAACGGGGAGAAGTTGTTGGTGCTCAAAATCCACTTCACCCTCGGAGACGTCTTTTTCAATCTTTGACAAAGCAAGAAGATCATCAATAATCTCACTTAACTGTTCCGATTTAATCAAAACGATTTCTAAAAACTGCAAGGCGTCATCACGATCATCAATTGCCCCATCCAACAACGTCTCAACGTATCCTCTGATCGAGGTTATCGGCGTTCTCAGTTCATGGGACACATTAGCAACAAAATCACTACGCATTGTTTCCAGCCGGCGTAATCTGGTGACATCGTTGAGAACCAGTAAAGCACCGATAGTTGCTCCTTCACCACTGAGTAGCGAAACTGCGTGGGTTTGCAGAAAAATCGATCCATTCTGATGAGCGAGCACCAGTTCATCTTCAAATGATTCACCTGTGCCGAGAATACGGTGAATCTGCTTGTGTAAATCAATATTTCTGATGACCTCCTGGACAAGGCAGCCTTGGGCTGTCTGCTTTTCAATGCCAAATAACCTGGCGGCAGCAGCATTTATACTAACAATATTCTCATCAAGACTTACCGCGATGACGGCTTCGGTCATGCTTGAGAATACCGTTTCCAGCTGATTACGCTGATTAATGATCGTTTTGATTTTCTCATCAAGTTGATCTGCCATGCGGTTCAAAGCAGTAGCAAGTGTTGCAACCTCCAAAGAGGTTGTTTTCTTCTGGGTTATCAGCATACGTTGACTGAAATCACCTTGAGAATAACGTTCAGCAGTTCTGGTCATATCCTCAAGCGGACGACTGATATTTTTGCAGACCAACAGCGTTACAATAAAGGCAGCAAATACCGCAAGAGCCGTACCACCAAGAATCTTCCGGTTGATGGTTCTCAGAGCCGTATCGATTGCGGTTACCGGCATGGATAACCGCAAAACGGCTATGATTGTGCCAGACTCGTCTTTTGCGCGCCAATGAGTCCCGTCTGCAATCAGAGGAATCGCCGAATAGAGCATGCGCTCACCGAGCGTGTTGCTGAATCTCAGAGACCTGCCGGGCACGCCATCGAAAGCCTCGTCAATTTCAGGCCGTGACCGGTGGTTATCCATGGTATCCGGATTTTCATTGGTGTCGGCAAGGACTGTCCCACTTGGTGCAACAATCGTTATCCTGGTGGCTGAGGCGCGTCCGGAATCGATACAATAAGCCCGTAATGACTCGATATCTTCCGCATTGAGGAGTTCCAGTACGTGATCACTGATGAGGTTGGCACGATTCTCAAGATCGATGCCGGATTCCTCAATATAAAATGTATCTACGGAGCGGGAGCCATACCATGAGACCAAGGCGATTGAGATTAAAATGATGGCAAGAATCAGTGGAAAGATCTGCCAGAACACTCTTTTTTGTTTTAGAACCATGAATTGAGGTCTCCTAAGAAACCGATTTAAATCGATATCCGACACCACGGACAGTTTCTATCAAGGCTCCGGAGGAGCCCATTTTTTTTCGCAAACCAAAGATCTGAACATCAACAGCGCGCGGCGTTATCAAAAAATCATACCCTCGCACCGAATCAATGATCTGCTGGCGGGAAAATACCCACCCTGGTTTGCCTACCAGAAGAGCAAGTATGCCAAACTCGGTCATAGTCAGGTAGAGCAGATCACCTTTTAATTTAACTTCATGCCGTCCCTTATTAATTTCCAATTCATCGGCGACAATAATTTCCTGACTTTTCTGGGCAGCAGCATTGGTTTCTTCAAAACTTCGCCTGAGTACCGCCTTGATTCGAGCGATGAGAACTTTTGGGCTAAAGGGCTTGGTGACGTAGTCATCAGCACCGCATTCAAGCCCCTTGACGATATCTTCTTCTTCGCCTTTGGCGGTTAACATGATAACCGGTATATCCCGGCCGCCCTTCTCAGATTTCTTCTTGACAATCTCACATACATCCATGCCGCTGATGCCGGGCAGCATGAGGTCCAGCAGAATACAACCCACGTCTTCTTTCTGCAGACAGTCAATCGCCTCTTCACCGGTATCGGCGCAAACTACGTGAAACCCGGCCTTGATCAGATTATAGCTGACCAACTGCTGAATTGCGATCTCATCTTCCACAACAAGAATATTTACTTTTGCCATAGTTCTCTTATTTAACTATTACGGTTATATCTACTGAATTCTTGCGGAAAAATTCTCATAGCAAATCTGCCAGAAAAATTCAGTACTACAGCCATTTCACCTGGTGTCATTGTCGATGCGAATCTATATGTTCAGCATTTTGGCCCGAGCTGCAAGCTCTTTTCCAGCCGTTAACCAAATCCTAATATTCTATTAACAGAGCCAAAACAATTTAACTCTATATTACGTCCAGCCAGACAAACGTGGACCAACGATATTTCACGATTCAATTAGACAGAGAAAAGGTAACTGCACCATGCAGCCACACTACACGTTTCACATAGAATTACAGAATCTTAACAAGAAATTATTAAGCCTCACTGCCCTGGTAGAAGACAGGGTGCGTAAAGCAACCACTCTTATAGTTTCGCAAGATCAGGATCTGATGCAGCAGATCATCCGCTCAGACTACGAAATTGACGAAATGGAGATTGAGATTGAGGAAGATTGCCTGAAGATCCTGGCTTTGCATCAACCGGTAGCCAGTGATCTGAGATTTATAGTTGCGGTAATAAAAATTAACTCAGATCTTGAACGGATTGCTGACATCGCGGTCAACATTGCCAATCGTGTCCAGGCAATTTCCCAATCACCAAGCAAGCATCTGGTCAAACCGATTGATTTTTCATCGATGTCACAAACCGTTATTTCAATGCTCCGCAAAAGCCTCGACGCCCTGGTGCACAGGGATGTGGCAATGGCACGGAGCGTATTTCTTGAAGATGACGCTGTAGATAGCTATAGAAACCAGATTTATCACGAGATTAAGGATATCATCCGTAAGCACCCGGAACATCCCGGTGCCCTCATAAACACCTACCTCATTGCCCGTCACCTGGAAAGAATGGCAGATTGGACGACCAATATTTCCGAAGAAGTCATTTACCTCGTTGAAGGGGTGATAAGCAGAACGATATCTTAATGAAAACGATATATTTCCCTCTCGCCTCGTATGATCTATAACTACTTATTCCCGCTGCTTGTCCTGCTTGGCATCATTTCCTTTCTGCTGGGCAGATCACGCGCTGTAAACGTTGCCGGCAATGCTGGCGGTATTAAAAATCTGCACTCGCTGCCAAATCATTACGGCATGCTGACGGCTATTTCCGGTATTCTACCGGCCCTGCTTATCTATGGCGTCTGGCTATCGGTCGAAACCTCTGTCCTCGATCTGCGCATATCCCAGGATCTCCCGCCCGCTTTGATGACGGATAAAGCAAACGAGTTATCCCTGATCCTCAATGATATCAAAAACACCATTGCCAAGACGGTGACTGTTGTTCAGAATGAAGCGGTAACTGAAGCAGCATCACGATATGTTGCTATACAGGAAAACTACCGAGGAATTATCACCGCTGCAACCATTCTGGTATTTGGGCTTCTGTCAACGCTTGCCTATGGGGCAATTAGGCCGACTCTTCGGGCCAGAAATCATGTTGAAGGTATCATTCGTCTGGTATTGATGCTCTGTTCCGGAGTGGCAATTCTCACCACTCTGGGGATTGTGCTTTCGGTGCTCTTTGAGGCTATACGCTTTTTTCAAGTAATCCCGTTATCGGATTTCCTCTTCGGTCTCAGTTGGAGTCCGCAAATGGCCATCAGGGCAGACCAGGCCGGCTCTTCGGGTGCTTTTGGCGCAATTCCAGTCTTTGCGGGAACCTTTATGATCGCCTCCATTGCTATGATGGTGGCCATTCCAACCGGACTTCTTTCAGCAATATATCTTTCAGAATTTGCCAACAACAGTTTCAGAACGTTCGCTAAACCGCTTCTGGAAATTTTAGCCGGCGTTCCCACTGTTGTTTACGGATTTTTCGCAGCTTTAACCGTTGCGCCTCTGATCAGGGATACAGGTACCTTTTTCCATCTGTCAGTTGCCTCCGAAAGTGCGCTGGCGGCCGGTCTTGTGATGGGCATTATGATTATTCCCTTTGTTTCATCATTGTCTGACGATGTCATACATGCCGTTCCCCATGCACTTCGCGACGGCTCGTACGCACTGGGTGCCACCAAGTTCGAAACCATCAGATATGTGATCTTTCCGGCGGCCCTTCCGGGTATTGTCGGCGGCATTCTGCTCGCTGTTTCACGTGCGGTTGGCGAAACAATGATTGTTGTTATGGCAGCCGGGTTGGCTGCCAATTTGACAGCCAACCCTTTCCAGGCAGTAACCACCGTCACGGTGCAGATTGTCACACTGCTTGTCGGCGATCAGGAATTCGACAGTCCAAAGACCCTGGCGGCATTTGCGCTCGGACTTGTCTTATTTGTCTTCACCCTGGCTTTGAACGTCATTGCCCTGGGTGTAGTGCGTAAATACAGAGAACGATATGAATAATAGAAACAATTTGCCCTAAAGAGAAAATAAATAATGAGCCCTTCGAGCCACACTTCACCTTTCACACCCGAATTCAACAAACGCTTGAAACGGCGCTATAACGCTGAAAGACGATTCAAATTGCTGGGCTTGCTGGCAATCTTCTTCGCCCTTGGTTTTCTTGCTTTTTTGATGACCACTATTTTTCTGAGCGGTTATACGGCTTTTAAACAAACATTAATAGAGCTCGAGATCACTTTTGAGAAAAGCTATTTCACCGGAGAAGACCTCAAAATGGCCGATTACCCGGCGCTTGTCAAGGCATCTCTGCGTCAGAAATTTCCTGATGTGACCGGAAGAAAAGACAAGCGGATGCTCTATTCACTTGTCAGCAAGGGAGCTGCCTTCACGTTGATGGGAATGGTGGAAAAGGATCCTAAAGTTATTGGAACCACCCAAAAAGTCTGGGTTCCGGCAAAAGACGATGTCGATATGCTGATGAAGGGCAAAATCGACATGAACCAGCCGGAAAGCAACAGGCGAATCAAGGACAAACAATTTACCTGGATCAAGACCCTGGAAAACGCCAGACAGCTCAGACTCTCTTTTAATACCACCTTTTTCACCTCTGGCGATTCAAGGGAGCCAGAACTCGCCGGTATCAGAAGCGCTCTTAAAGGTTCTTTCTATACCCTGCTGATTACGCTGGCCCTTTCATTTCCCATGGGGGTTGCAGCGGCAATTTATCTGGAAGAATTTGCCCCGGCCAACCGCTGGACTGATCTGATTGAAGTTAACATCAATAATCTGGCCGCAGTTCCTTCGATTATTTTTGGACTGCTTGGTCTGGCCATTTTCATTAACTTCTGGGGTATTCCCCGCTCAACGCCTCTGGTCGGCGGTTTTGTTCTGACGCTGATGACTCTTCCGACCATTATTATTGCCGCCCGCGCCTCGCTGAAATCCGTTCCTCCTTCAATCAGGGAGGCAGCCCTTGGCGTGGGTGCATCAAAGATACAGACCGTTTTCCATCATGTGCTGCCGCTTGCCCTACCAGGCATGCTGACCGGAACCATCATCGGCATGGCTCAGGCGCTGGGGGAGACGGCACCATTATTGATGATCGGCATGGTCGCCTTCATTGTCGATATACCTGGTTCAATCACTGACCCGGCTTCGGCGCTGCCGGTGCAGATTTATCTCTGGGCCGATAGTCCGGAACGAGCTTTTACTGAAAAGACCTCAGCGGCAATCATTATACTTTTGGCATTTTTAGTATTTATGAATGCTTTGGCTGTGTTTATGAGGAAGAAATTTGAAATTAAATGGTAGCAGCAACTGGTGCTGACGAGTCATTGACAGAAAAGAAGTAATTAAAAACCACTTTATTATGGAGAATCATCATGAAAGTAAAGAGTTTTATTGCATTGAGCGCACTTGCAGGAGCAATGCTTATCAATGTGCCGGCACAGGCAAGAGACTACATTTCAATTGTGGGCTCGTCCACCGTCTATCCCTTTGCAACCGTAGTTGCCGAGCAGTATGGTAAGACAACCCAATTTAAAACACCGAAGATTGAATCCACCGGCTCCGGTGGTGGACTGAAATTGTTCTGCTCTGGTGTAGGCGTTGAACACCCTGATATCACAAATGCTTCTCGTGCCATTAAAAAATCTGAACATGAAAAATGTGCTGCAAATGGCATCAAAGATGTCGTTGAGGTCAAAATTGGTTATGACGGGATTGTTCTGGCAAACTCCAAGAAGACCGACCAAATGAAGTTGACCCGTAAGGATATCTTTACTGCACTTGCTAAAGAGGTTCCGGGAGCTGACGGTAAAATGATCGCTAACCCTCATAAAACATGGAAAGACGTTAACCCTGAGCTGCCTGCAGTCAATATAGAAGTTTTAGGGCCGCCTCCGACCTCTGGTACGCGAGATGCTTTTGTAGAGCTTGCCATGGAAGGTGGCGCCAGAAAATATGAGTCACTCGCTGCTTTGCGAAAAGAAGACAAAAAAGCCTTTGCAAAAGCTGCTCATACAATTCGTGAGGATGGCGCCTACGTCGAGGCCGGCGAGAATGATAATCTCATCGTCCAGAAGCTCCAGGCGAACCCGAATGCCCTCGGTATTTTCGGTTTTTCTTTCCTCGACCAGAATGCTGATGTCATCCAGGGCTCTCTGGTTGATGGTGAAGCACCCTCTTTTGAAAATATCGCTGAAGGCAAATATCCGGTTTCTCGTCCGCTGTTTTTTTATGTTAAGAAAGCACACGTTGGCACCATCCCCGGTATTGCAGAATACCTGACAGAGTTTACCAGTGAAAAAGCCTGGGGCCCTGAGGGATACCTTGCCGACAAAGGTATGATTCCTATGCCTGACGAAGAGCGTAAAATGTTTGCCACTAATGTCAAAGCGTTAAAACCAATGGCATTGAAATAACCGTATTAGTAGAGTTAAGGCTGTTTAATACTGCCCAAGATAGCTTTGAGAATGCAGTAAGAAGCACTGTCATCACCTGCCAAACGTCGGTACATGATGACAGTGCTATCTCGTCTCAAACAAATAAGAAGATAGAACGGACAATCATGCACACCACAGCAGACGTTATCCAGCCGGCTTTTCCGAATATTATTGGACAGGAAGGAACAATGAAAAAGACTAAATTAGACACCGATGTTTCTCAAACGGTAGGCAACCCATTTGTCGAAAATCCCCGTATGACATGCCGAAACGTCGATGTCTTCTACACTGACACTCGTGCAATAAGAAGTGTCAGTATCGATGTCGCTCATAATGAAGTGCTCGCCATGATTGGCCCTTCCGGCTGTGGGAAATCGACCTTCCTGCGGTGTCTTAATAGAATGAATGACACAATTGCCGGTTGTCGTGTTGAAGGTGAGATCTGCCTTGATGGCATGGATATTCACCACCAAAGTGTTGATGTCGTGCCACTCAGGGCTCGAGTAGGTATGGTTTTTCAAAAACCAAATCCTTTTCCAAAATCTATTTATGACAATATTGCCTACGGTCCTAAGATTCACGGTCTTACTAATTCCAAGAAGGAGCTCGATGAGGTCGTGGAAACCTCGCTGATCAAGGCAGGACTCTGGGAAGAAGTTAAAGATCGGCTAGGAGATCCAGGAACAGGACTCTCCGGTGGTCAGCAACAGCGATTGTGCATTGCCCGGGCCATTGCCGTCAGTCCCGAGGTTATCCTGATGGATGAACCCTGCTCTGCTCTTGATCCCATCGCCACGGCAAAAGTTGAAGAACTGATCGCCGAGTTGCGGGCCCAATACAGCATTGTCATTGTCACCCATGCCATGCAACAGGCTGCACGTGTTTCCCAGCGTACTGCCTATTTTCACCTTGGAGATCTCGTCGAAGTAGGGCCAACTGATAAGATTTTCACCAACCCAACTCACCGCCTTACTGAAGACTATATCACAGGAAGATTCGGGTAAAAATTATGGTGTCACCCATTAAAAGGCCCCCGTCAAGAGAATATAAAACCCCATCCA